>JAABTE010000416.1 GCA_011390035.1 Desulfobacteraceae bacterium
CCGCTCCACGTCATGGAGGCCCGACGGCGTGGGCTCCGTCACCGCCAGCGCCATCCGGGCGCCGCTTAAAGACGCGATCACCGGGCACCCGATGCCGGGCGATCCGTCGGCGATGATCAGTTCCCGGCCCGTCTCCTCCGCCTTTTCGCGGGCCGCCTTCCGCACCGTTGATACCAGCTTGCCCGAGTTTTCCGCGGCCACATTAAGGCGGGCGTGTATTAGCGGGCCAAAGCGGGTGTCAGAGATGTACCACTCGCCGCAATGGGCCTCGGGGAAGTCGATGGCCGACTCCGGACAGAAGTGGACGCAGACGCCGCAGCCCTCGCAGGCGATCGGATCGATGCGAAAGGCGCCGTCCGCGTTTTGATGCGCCGCGCCGAACCGGCATAGATCGACGCACAGGCCGCATCCTGTGCAGTCCGCCTGCCGGATGATCGCCTCATGGCCGCTGATGAACGGATGGCGGACGCGAATCCGGGGCGACAGGATCAGGTGCAGGTCGGCGGCGTCCACGTCGCAGTCGGCGAAGACGGCCTGATTCCCGGAAAGGGCGGCAAAGGCCGCCACCACCGATGTCTTGCCGGTGCCGCCTTTGCCGCTGATGATGACCAGTTCCTTCATGCGATTTCCCTCATGGCGATTTCCTCATGACGATTCCATCGCGCCAGTTTTCTGTAGAGTTTGCTAAAATCCCCGGCCATCTCCGGCAGGGCCTCGGCGATGGTCCGGCCCTCGGCGTAGGCACGGGCGATGCGCGGGTCGTCGGGAATCCGCAGGAGCAGCGCAATGCCCTCCTCTTCAAGATATCGCTCCACCCGGTCGTCTCCCACTCCCCATCGATTCAGAACCACGCCGAAGGGCAGGCCCATGTGGCGGGTCACGGCCACGGCCAGCTTCAGATCATAAAGGCCAAAAGGGGTCGGGTCCGTCACAAGCAGTACGAAATCAACATCCTTGATGGCGGCGATCACCGGACAGGATGTGCCGGGCGGACAGTCAATGATGAGCGTCCGGCTATCTTCGGCGGCCCGGGCGCGAACGCCCTTGATCACCGGCGGCGACATGGGCTGGCCCACCGAAAGCCGGCCGCCGGTGAACCGGATGGACCCGGCCGCGCCGTTGCCGCCGCCTGCCGCCGTCCCGACTTCCACCTCGCCGATGGGCTGATCCACCTCCGAAAGCGCCCCCTGGGGGCATGCCCTCACGCAGCCGCCGCACCCGTGGCAAAGCTCCGGAAAGATCAGCGGCTCGGTGCCGAAGGAGACGATGGCGTTGAACTGGCAGAAGTCGCCGCAGGCCCCGCATCCGTTGCACCGCTCCAGATCCACCCGGGGCACCGGCACGGTGACGGGGAAGCGCCCTTCGATGGTCGGGTTTAAAAACAGGTGGCAGTTGGGTGCTTCCACGTCACAGTCCAGAAGGTGAACCGGCTCGCCGGCGCACAGGGCCAGATTCACGGCCACAGTGGTCTTGCCGGTGCCGCCCTTTCCCGATGCGATGGCGATCTTCATGACCAGTGTCCTTGCACGTTGGGGGCGTCGGCCGCCGGCAGCCGGCCGGCCTCGAAGGCCTCGATGGCCTCGCCCACGGTGCCGCCGGCGTTGACGAATACGCGCACGCCGCCGGCCTCCAGCACCCGGTACGCCTTGGGGCCGCAGTTGCCGGTGATCAGGCATTCGGCCCCCAGCTCGCACACCCGGCGGGCGGCCTGGATGCCGGCGCCCTGGGCCGCGTTGAGGTTACAGGCGTTGTCCACCGCCTTGAAATCGCCCTTTTCCGTGTCGAACAGAATCAGGGTGCCGGCCCGGCCGAACCGGGGGTCCACCGCCGCGTCCAGGCCGGTGCCGCTGGATGTCACAACGATCTTCATTCGTTTCCCTCCTCCGTCTGTGTTGCCCTTTCCGGTTCCGGGGGCGCCGCCTGGTCCATGTCCGCCAGCCGGTCGCTCACATCCCGAAGCTCGCGTCCCAGCATCTGAGCCCGCTCCATCAGGGCCATCCGGTCCGATTCAAAGGAATCGGCAAGCTTCGCGCCCCGGGAACCCGGCGGGCAGGCCCGAAAGCCCCAGCCGAAGCGCCGGTTCCGGCGACCGCGCCCGCCGCCGGGCCATCCCATCCCGCGCCCGCGATTCCGTCCCATGCCGCCCATGCCGCCCATGTTCCCCATTCTGCCCATTCTGCCCGTGCCGTCCGTGCCGTCCATTCCGCCCATGTTGCCCATGTTGCGGCCATAACCGGCCCTGTAGCCCATTCCGGGACGGGGGATCGCTCCGGCTTCGGGCTGGTCTTGCGGCGAGTCATATGCGGCCCCGCAACGACCGGCGCCGTGTCCCGTCATCCGTCCCTGGCCCATCGGGCCTGTTCTATCCAATCCTGGCATTGGGTGCCTCCTTTCCTTATTCTTGCGCGCTCCATGCGAGCCTCTTTGGCCCGCATGTGTTGATTGCCCAA
>JAABTE010000417.1 GCA_011390035.1 Desulfobacteraceae bacterium
ACCAGCGCTTCCCCATCGCCCTGGTAAGCGGCAGCGGGTGCGAGCTGACGGACGCGGACGGGCGGCGGTACATCGATTTTCTGGCCGGCATCGCCGTGTGCAACCTGGGCCACTGCCACCCGGCGGTAACGGAGGCCGTGGCGCGCCAGGCCCAGACCCTGGTGCATGTGTCCAACCTTTATTACACCGAGCCCCAGACGGAGCTGGCCAGTTGGCTGACGGACCGGTGCTTTGCGGACCGGGTTTTTTTCTGCAACTCGGGGGCCGAGGCCAACGAGGCGGCCATCAAGCTGGCCCGCCGCTATTTTCACGAGCGGGGGGAAACGGGCCGGCATCGCATCATCTGCATGGCCAAATCATTTCACGGCCGCACCATGGCCACCCTGTCTGCCACGGGCCAGGATAAGATCAAAAAAGGCTTCGACCCCATCCTGCAAGGCTTTGATTTCGTTCCCTTCGATGACATCGAGGCCCTCAAGGCCAAAGTGGACGGCACCGTGGCCGCGGTGATGCTGGAGCCGGCCCAGGGGGAGGGCGGGGTGCGGGTGCCGTCTGATGGCTATCTTTCCCAAGTGCGGGATTTGTGCGACGACACCGGCGCCCTGATGATCCTCGACGAGGTGCAGACCGGCATCGGCCGGGCCGGGCGATTGTTCGCCCACCAGCGTTTCGGCATCGAGCCGGACATCATGACCCTTGCAAAGGCCCTGGCCAACGGCCTGCCCATGGGCGCCATGCTGGCCACGGAGAAGGCGGCCCGTGCCTTCGGCCCCGGCGCCCACGCCACCACCTTCGGCGGGGGCCCTCTTATCGCCGCCGCCGCCCTGGCCACCCTGCGGACACTGGAGGCCGAAGATCTTGCGGCCGAGGCTGAGCGCAAGGGCGAATACTTCCGGGAGCGCCTGCTGACCCTTTCGGACCGGTGCCCGGCCATACTGGGCGTTCGCGGCATGGGGCTTCTGGTGGGCCTGGAGCTGGATGACAAGGGCGGCCCGGTGGTGGCCGCCTGCATGGCAAAAGGATTTCTTATCAACTGCATACAGGAAAACATCCTGCGCTTCGCGCCGCCGCTGATAATAACGGAGGCCCAGATCGACGCGCTGATCGATTGCCTGGACGGCATTTTTTCGAGCAAGGAGTGGAAGCGGTGACGGACAAGGCTGGAATGGAAAACGTAAAGAAAGTGGTGCTGGCCTACTCGGGCGGTCTGGACACGTCCGTGATCTTAAAGTGGCTCATCGAAACCTACGACTGCGAGGTGGTGGCCTTCTCCGCGGACATCGGCCAGGAGGAGGAGCTGGACACCGTGGAGGCCAAGGCCCGGAAAACAGGCGCCTCGGCCGTTTACATCGACGACCTGAAAGAGGAGTTTGTAAAAGACTATGTCTTTCCCGCCTTTCGGGCCAACGCCATCTACGAGTCCCAGTACCTGCTGGGCACATCCCTGGCCCGGCCTTTGATCGCCAAGCGCCAGATGGAGATCGCCGCCATTGAAAACGCAGACGCCGTCAGCCACGGCGCCACGGGCAAGGGCAACGACCAGGTGCGCTTCGAGTTGAGCTATCTGGCCATCGATCCGGCCATCCGGATCATCGCCCCCTGGCGGGAATGGGATTTAAACTCCCGCACCGCCCTGATGGCCTTTGCCCGCCGGCACGACATCCCCGTGTCCACCACCCGGGCCAAGCCCTACAGCACGGACCGCAACCTGCTGCACATCAGCTACGAGGGCGGCATCCTGGAAGACCCGTGGGCCGCCCCGCCGGAAGACATCTTCACCCTCTCCGTCTCCCCGCAAAACGCCCCCGACGCCCCCGAGGAGATCGAGATCGCCTTTGAAAAGGGCAACCCGGTGGCGGTCAACGGCGAGCCCCTGTCGCCCGCGGCCCTGCTCAAGCGCCTCAACGTCCTGGGCGGCCGGCACGGCATCGGCCGGGCCGACATCGTGGAGAACCGCTTCGTGGGCATGAAATCCCGGGGCGTCTATGAAACCCCCGGCGGGGCCATCCTGCGCATGGCCCACCTGGCCATGGAGTCCATCACCCTGGACCGGGAGGTGGTCCACCTGCGCGATTCCCTCGTGCCCAGGTACGCCGAGATGATCTACTACGGCTTCTGGTTCTCCCCCGAGCGGGAGCTGCTCCAGAAGATGATCGACGACACCCAGGCCCCCGTCTCCGGCGTGGTGCGCCTCTCTTTGTACAAGGGCAACTGCGTTGTTGCCGGCCGCAAGTCCGACAACTCCCTGTACAACGTCGATTTCGCCACCTTTGAAGACGACGCCGTCTATCGCCAGAAGGACGCCGAGGGCTTCATCCGGCTCAACTCCCTGCGCCTGCGCATCCGCCGGATGCTGGAAAAGCGCAACGCCTCATGAGCGCCAAGCTCTGGGACGGCCGGTTCTCCGAAGGCACCCACAAGGCGGTGGAGGCCTTCACC
>JAABTE010000418.1 GCA_011390035.1 Desulfobacteraceae bacterium
CAACATCCGCTGCCCCGTCACCGGCCATCTGTTCATGGCAGGCCCCGTTCCGCCGGACGCCCCGGAAATGCTGGGGGCCCATCTGTACGCCCTGATGGACACGGAGACTGACCTTAAACTGTTGCCACTGGACCGGGCACGCCGCGCCACGGCGGACGGCGCCCCCCGCGCCGCCTCCATCGCCATTCCCATCACAACGCAGGTGGAGATGGCCGCCGCCGGCCGCTCCCTGGGGGCCCAGTGGGTGATGGCCGGTCACGTTTACCGGTTCAAGGATCGGGTGGGCGGCCCCATGGCCGCCTCCGAGCCGGCGTCGGTGGCATTTGATATTCACCTGATCCGATCAAGTGACGGCCGGCTGCTCTGGTCCGGCTATTTCGACGAGACCCAGCACTCTCTGAGCGAGAACCTGTTCAGGCTGGGCTCCTTTCTGGAGCGGGAAATGCAGTGGGTCACGGCCTGGCGCATGGCCGAGATCGGAATGAAACACGTCATCGAGCCGATAATCAAGGAACCATGATCATAATCCCAGCGGTTGACATAAAGGATGGAAGATGCGTGCGGCTGTTGCAGGGCCGCATGGACGCGGAGACGGTCTTTTCCGACGACCCTGCGGCAATGGCCGAAAAATGGGCGGCCGCCGGCGCGGAGCTGATCCACGTGGTGGACTTAAACGGCGCCGTGAACAAGGCCCCTGCCAATCTGGACTCCATCCGCCGGATCATCGACGGCGCGAAGGCGGACATTCAGGTGGGCGGCGGCGTGCGCAACATCGAGACGGCCGCCCGCCTGTTCGAGATGGGCGTGGCCCGGGTGGTCATCGGCACCGAGGCCATCGGCAACCCGGAGATGGTCCGGTCCGCCTGCCGGGAATTTCCCGGCAGGATCGTGGTGGGCATCGACGCCCGCAATGGGCGGGTGGCCATAGACGGCTGGACCACCACCACCGAAGTAATGGCCGTGGACCTGGCCCGGCGCTTCGAGGACAGCGGGGTGGCCGCCATCAACTTCACCGACATTCACAGGGACGGGATGCGCTCCGGGCCCAACATCGAGCAGACCCGGAACCTTGCCGAGGCGGTCTCCATCCCGGTGGTGGCCTCCGGCGGGGTGAGCTGCCTGGACGATATCCGCAACCTGCTGCCCCTGGCCGAATCCGGGGTGGTGGGAGTGATCACCGGACGGGCGCTTTACACGGGAGACCTGGATCTTGCAGAGGCCATCGCCCTGGCATCGGCCGCCGCCTGATCCATGATCCGGAGCAATGTTTTTTTCCGCTCTTTCTTGACACGCAAATTATAGCGCCTTATACTGCAAGTTTATGAAGTGGAGATCTGCCATATATGGACTTGTGGACGGGGTGCCGCATCTTTCTTTTTGAAGTTCCATGGAATCCTTCCGCTGGCGCGATCGGTTAAGAGGGGGTCCACGTCTTGGCGAGCATGATTCCCGATGAGACGGTCTCGCGCATACGCGATGCCGTCGATATCGTTGAAATAGTTTCCGAATCGGTCATTTTAAAGCGGACCGGGAAGCATTTTTCCGGTCTGTGTCCATTCCATTCCGAGAAAGCGCCTTCCTTTTCCGTCAGCCCGGACCGGCAGATGTTCCACTGCTTCGGCTGCGGCGAGGGCGGCAATGTCTTCAGCTTCCTGATGAAGCGCGACGGGGTCTCCTTTCCCGAGGCCGTCCGCATTCTGTCGGCCCGTTGCGGCATCGAGATTACAGACGAGAGGATGGACCCGGCCGAGCTGGAGCGCATCGCCCGGCGCGAAAAGATTCTGGCCCTCAACGCGGAGGCGGCCGACTGCTTCCGCCGGGCCCTGGCCGGCCCCACAGGCGACAGGGCCCGGGCCTACCTGCGGGACCGGGGGCTGACGGAGGATACCCTCGAGGCCTTCTCTGTCGGCTACGCCACGCCGGGATGGGACGGGCTGCTTCGCTACTTCCGGGGCCGGGCAATAGCGCCGGCGGATCTTGAAGCCGCGGGCCTTGTTGCCCCGCGGCGGGACGCATCCGGCTTTTACGACCGCTTCCGAGACCGGATCATCCTGCCAATCATCGACTCCCGGCGGCAGGTGATCGGCTTCGGCGGACGGGTGCTGGACGACGCCCTGCCCAAATACATCAACTCGCCGGAAACACCGGTGTTCAATAAATCCCGCACCCTGTACGGCCTGCACCGCACCCGCTCCTTCTGCCGCTCCGAGGACGTTGTGTTTCTTGTGGAGGGATATTTTGATGTGGTGATGCTGTATCAGCGGGGCATCCGCAACTGCGTGGCCACCCTCGGCACCGCCCTGACAACCGAGCACGCCCGCCTCCTGCGGGGCCTGGCGCGCTCCGTGGTGCTGCTCTTTGATTCAGATGCCGCCGGAATCAAGGCGGCCGGACGAAGCGTTCCGATTTTCACGGAAG
>JAABTE010000419.1 GCA_011390035.1 Desulfobacteraceae bacterium
TTTCCTTTCGCGACGCCATAGGCAGGGCCAGCACCACCACGTCCTCGCGCATCTTTTCCGGCAGCTCCCGATAGATGGATCGGATCTCGTCCATCACCTCCACGCCCTCCGGGTCATCCTGGATGGAGGCAGGATCCGGGCCGGCCATCACCAGGCGGACGATCCCCAGCCGCCGGCGCTGGCGGCCGTCCTCCCCGGCTTCGTCGGACATGTGGCCCACCCGGCGCTTGAGTTCCACAAACCCCTCCATCAGGGGCGCAAAGCCCTTCAGCCGATCCCAGCGGGAGACCTGGGCGATGATGGGCCGGTACATCAGGCCGATCTCGCCCGGTCCCGAGGCCGGCCCGAAATTGCCGTCCGCCCCCAGGCGGCGGGCAGGAGTGTCAAACGGCGGCGTGACCACCGGGTGATGGTTGACCGCCAGGCCGGAGTTGCACAGGATGCCCATCAGCTTCACCGGCTCAAGATCCCGGTTCTTGTGGCTGAGCGGGTCGATGGCCGGGTGGATGATCCGGGACTTGTCCTTGAAATAGTCGGGGATGTACTCCGGCGCGGTGAACACGGCCATGTCGTATCCGTCCGCGTAGGGCCGCAAAAAGTCCCAGACGTGGCGGGTGCGCCCGGTGTTGTCCTCCACCCCTATGTGACAGCGCCAGATGGCGTGGATGTCTTCAATCTGCTCTTTCAGCATCCCGGCCATGGCCATGGGCTGGGGGTCATGGACGATCAACACGTCCCCCGGCTTCAGATGCTGCCTGAGGATCATGGCGTTTTCCCGGTTTACCTTTTCGTAGATCTCCCGCTGTTCCGCGTCCAGATTCATTTCCCCGGAATCGTGGATGAGGTTGTGGATGTTTTTGGTAAGGGGGAAGAACGCCTCTATACCGGTACTCATCACCCCCCACCGGACATCCATCCCCAGATCCCGCCCAAGGGACACCAGCCGTGGCAGCATCTCGGCCACCCCGCCGCCCTGGGCGGTGGAATTGATCATCCAGATGGTCCGGTCCCCCAGGGATTTGGCCATGTCCCCCGCCCGCTCCCGAAGGGCGTCCACCGCCGGCTTTAAAAAGGTGATCGCCTCGTAATCCTCGATTGTGATTTTTTCGTCAAGCTGAATGATTTCCATTATGCCTGGCCTCCTTTCTTTCGGCCGACTGTTGTTTTTCCGTGTTCCGGACCGGCCAGCGCCGTCAGTTGGCGCCGCATATGATCGAGCATCTCCCGCTGCTCCTCCAGGCCCCGCCGCACGGATTCGAGCTGGCGGGACTGGTGCTGGAAGATCTTGTCCTGGGTCTCCTCGCGCTTCCGGCGGGCCTCTCCCCCCCGGCGGAAGATCTTCCAGATCTCCACCACTACAAAGGCGGTCAGGCCGAAGGCCGCGCAGATGCCCAGTGTGACGGGAGACAGGGCCACGGTCTTGAAAAAGGTTTGAAAGAAGGGCACATACAGCAACGCCGTCTGAAGGGCCAAAATGCCCAGACACATCCAGAGGATGAGCGGGTTGCCGAAAAGGCCCATGGTGAAAATCGATTCCCGGTCCGACCGCATGGCCAGGGCCTGGCCCACCTGGAGAAACGCGATCAGGGTGAAGATCACCGTCTGCCAGATCCGGTCGCCGCCGTTGTGAAAATACCAGGCCCCCACGCCCAGGGCCACGGCGCCGATGGCCGTTCCCACCAGGAAGACCTGGGCCACGCCGCCCCGGCTGAAGACGCCCTCGTCCGGCTTTCGGGGGGGCCGGCTCATGGTGTTCTTCTCCGGCGGCTCCACTGCCATGCCCAGGCCCAGAAGGCCGTCGGTGATCAGGTTGAGCCAGAGCAGTTGCAGGGGCAACAGGGCAAGGGAGATGCCGAAGAGCGGGGCGCACATCATCACCAGGACTTTCCCGATGTTGCCGGCGATGGAGTACTTGACGAACCGCCGGACATTGTCGCCGATGGTGCGGCCCTCTTCCACCGCGGCCACGATGGTGGCGTAGTTGTCGTCCAGCAGCACCATGTCCGCGGCCTCTTTGGACACATCGGTGCCGGTGATGCCCATGGCCACGCCGATGTCGGCGCTCTTTAAGGCCGGCGCGTCGTTGACCCCGTCGCCGGTCATGGAGCAGATCTCGCCGTTTTCCTTGAGCGCGGCCACGATCTTGAGCTTGTGCCGGGGCGTGACACGGGCGAAGACCGAGGTGTCCTTCACCGCCCGGGCCAGCTCGCGCTCGGACATGTTGTTCAGATCAGCGCCGGTGAGTACATGATCGCTGTCCGTTATACCCAGCTCCTGGGCGATGTTGATGGCGGTGAGCGGATGATCCCCGGTGATCATGATGGGCCGGATCCCGGCGTCCCGGCATTTGTCCACCGCCGCCCTCACCTCGGACCGGGGCGGGTCGATGATGCCGAACAGCCCCAG
>JAABTE010000043.1 GCA_011390035.1 Desulfobacteraceae bacterium
CGGATGGCTCCCGGGCCATCGCGGACCGGATGGAAGCGGCCCTGTTGCGGCTCGATGAAAGCCTTAAAACCCATGACAGTCAACAGGCCGACGAGCAGCGGGCCCTTGCGGATCGGGTTCGGGAACTTTTATCCATCGTCGAGTCGGCCGCTGATGCCGCCATGGGGTCAGGATCGGGAGCCTCTTCCGAAATGCCGACGCCGGCGGATGCCGCCTCTGATTCGGAAACGATCCCGGCGGCGGGCGCATCCGCCCCGAAACCGCCGGCCGGCCCGGCATCTCAACCGGAGACGGGACCGGAGCGGGACGCGGAGCAGATCGCCCTTGAAAAGCGGGTCCGGGCGGCCCAGGAGGAATGGCGATCCCTCGCCGACGGGCCGGCCGCGGAGGTTCGGGAGGCGCTGGAAAAGCGCTTCCAGGATGCCGGCGCCCGGTTCGCCGGCGCCCGGCGGGAATATTGGGATCATAAGCAGTGGCAGTGGTGGGCCAACCGAAACCGGAAGGAAGAGCTGTGTCTCATCGCCGAAACCCTGGCCGCCGGGATCGGCGTGGCCGGGGCGGGTGTGGCCGGGGCGGGCGTGGCCGGGACCGGTGTGGTCGGGACCGGTGTGGTCGGGACCGGTGTGGTCGGGACCGGGGCGGTCGGGACCGGGGCGGGCGTGGCCGGGACCGGTTTGGCCGGGGCGGGCGTGGCCGGGGTGGGCCGAATGGCCCGGGACCTCCAGAGCCGCTGGAAGGCGGTGGGGCCGGTGGAGCGGGATCATGCCGCCCCCCTGTGGCGGCGCTTTTCCGAGGCGCTGGACGCCATCCACCGGCGGTGCCTGGCGGAAAAGGAGGGCCTGCTCCAACAGGTCCGCGATCTGGCCGACGGGATGTCCGCCGAGCACATGGACCCCGCCGCCTGGACCGCGGTGGCCGATGAGATCAAGTCCCTTCAGGCGGACTGGAAGGCCATCGGCCCCCTGCCCCGTTCCATGGAGGCGGATCTTTGGGCGGCGTTTCAGGCCGCCTGCAACGGCTTCTTTGAATCCCGCCGGGGCTATTTTCAGGACAAGCGGGACCAGCGCCAGGAAAACCGGCGCCGCAAGGAGGCGCTGCGGGCCGAGGCAGGGTCCCTGGCCGATTCCACCGACTGGTTCCGGACCGCCAACCGCCTCAAGCAGCTTCAGCGGGAGTGGAAGGAGATCGGCCCCATCCCCCGATCCGAGGCCGACACCCTCTGGAAGGGATTTCAGTCGGCCTGCAACGCCTTCTTTGAGCGGCTGGAGGCCGCCCGCCCGGACCACGCCCTGCAAAAGCTGGCCCTCTGCGAGGAGGCCGAGGCCATCGCCGGCGGCGGCATGACAGATGCGCCGGGCTTGGATGAGACCTCGCCGGATCGGCGTGCGCCGGAGCGGGACATGAATGCGGCGGCCCGCCGCATCCGGGACCTCCAGCGGGAGTGGAAGGCGGTGGGCCCCGTGGCCGAAGACCAGGCTGACGTTCTGTGGACCCGCTTTAAAGCCGCCTGCGACCGGTTCTTCCATATTTACCGCGATCGCATCCGCCGCGACCGGGATGCCCAGGCGGATCGTCAGCGTCAAAAGGAGCGACTGGTGGCCGAGGCCGAGGCCCTGGCCGATTCCACCGACTGGAAGGCCACCGCTGACCGGCTCAAGGCGCTTCAGCGCCAATGGCACGCCATCGGCCCGGCGGCCCGGCGGCGGGAGCAGGCCCTGTGGGAGGCATTTCGGAGCGCCTGCGACACCTTTTTCAGCCGGGGCAATGACCATTTCGAATCCCTGGACCGCAGGCGCCGGGAGGGCCTGGAAACAAAGCGGGACATCTGCGTCCGCCTGGAGGTGCTGGCCCGGCTGACCGCGCCGGACAAGGCGCCGGAGCCCGCCGATCCGGCTGCGGCGGCGGCCCGCCTGGCCATCGGGCTGGACTATAAAAACAGCATCGTCGTGCCGGGAGACCGCCGGGCCACATGGGAAAAGGCCCAATCCCACGCAGCCCAACTGCGGGATGCGTGGGAGGCCGTCGGGCCGGTTAACGCGCCGGAGGATCGCGTCCTGCGCCGCCGGTGCCGCCGATGCCTGGATCTGTTCTTCCCGCCCGCCGCGCCGGAACCGGTTGAACGGGGATTCTCGGAAGAGGCATCCATGGAGAAGACGCCGGGGAAAGCAAATTCGATGGAAGAGACATCGATAGAAGAGACATCGATGGAAGAGACTTCGATGGAGGATGCTGATCCTTCGGCGGAAGGCCCGGGCGATTCCGTGAACGGGTCGAAAGGCTAATCTTATTAAATTTAAGATAGTTGTTCTTTTTTTCTTGCCTTATCCCCTTCCCCTTATATAAAGTAAGAAAGTAAGGAAAGAGGCGTCGGTATCGAAGCTTATTCAAACAATAAGGAGGAAGAGGATGAAACGAAAGGTTTGGGCATCCGCGCTGGCATTGCTGCTGGCGCTGCCCGCGACGGGACTTGCCATCGAGTTGACCGACTACACCGAGACCGACATCTATTACCAGGATGCCGAACTTACCGCCATGTTCACCTGGAAGGACGGCAATCAGGATCAGCCGAGCTACAGCGGGCTGGGGGAGGTCGATTTCGACATGGAGTACAGCACCCAGCCCATGAAGTGGGGGGCGGGCGCCATCGGCACCGGAGATTTCAGCCGCGGCCCGGATAATAACAACAACTCGGTGGAAAACTTCAAGTTCGACGCCTGGAGCGACGCCAAGCTCTACCAGGGCGGGGCCAACGAGCTGTTCTATTTCGGGCGGCTCGAATACGGCTACCGGAACCTGGAATCGGCCAACCTGCCCGAAAACAACCGGGCCGAGGCCCTCATCGGCGCCGGCTACGGCCGCATCATCACGGCCACCCCCCTGATGAAGGCCATCCGGGCCGTCGAGGATCTGCAGAAGTACGGCATCATCCAGGGTGCGGTGTCAGACGCCTCCTACCTGCGCCTGGCCGCCGTGATCGCCAAGGAGCAGGAGTACAAAAGCCGCTACAGCCTGAAGGAATACGAGAAGTTCTGGTACGAGGCCATGGAGGAGGTGCTGCGGGCCGAGGGCATTCTGATGGACGACACCCTGGGGGCCATGGGCGTCATCCGCATCCAGGACATCCTCACGGTTGAGAACGTGCTGGAGCGCAAGCACGGCTGGGAGGTCCGGGCCGGCCTGGGCTTTCTGATCACCGATTATTCGGGCAACGAGGCCGACCCCCTGGTGCGGGCCACCTATGAATACGCCCGCCCCTTCGGCCTGAAGTGGCAGTTCATCAATAGCCTGTCCTACGCCACCGTGCTGGAGGACTGGGACTTCGGCGACACGGACCACAATTTCAACAACCTGATGTCCCTCACCTACGAAGTTACCGAGATGATCGACTGGATCAACAAGTGGGAGTTCGATCTTCTGATCCCGGCCGACAGCGTAGAGGACGATGTCTATCTCAACGGCGTGGAAACCCGCCTGGAGTTTTACGTCACCAACACAGTGGATCTGGTCACCAGCCTCCGGTTCGATCACAAGGACGCCGGGACCAACCAGGATGATGACGTGGTGACGACCTTCTATGTGGGCGTGACCTACACGATCTTCTGATGAATCAAAACCCCCTGTCCCCCCGCTTCCCGCCGGGAAGGGGGGGGACGCCCGGCCCCCTTCCCGCCGAGGGGAGGGGGCCGGGGGAGGGATCATCCCTCTCGCCTTGCCTGTTCCTCGGCCCGCAGCTCCTTTCTCAGAATCTTGCCCACGTTGGTCTTGGGCAGCTCGTCCCGGAACTCAATCTCCATCGGCCATTTGTATTTGGCCAGCCGCTCCCGGCAGTAGTCCATCAGCTCCTCCCGGGTGGCCGTCTCGTTTTCCTTCAGCACCACGAAGGTTTTCATCGCCTCGCCCCGGGTGGGGTGCGGAATGCCCACGGAGCATGCCTCCTGGACCTTGGGGTGCTGGTAGAAGACCTCGTCGATGTCTCTGGGATAGACGTTGTAGCCGCCGGAGATGATCATGTCCTTTTTCCGGTCCACGATATAAAAATAGCCCTCCTCGTCCATTTTGGCGATGTCTCCCGTGTGGAGCCAGCCGTCCGGCGTCAGCACGTTTTCCGTCTCCTCGGGCATGTTCAGGTAGCCCTTCATCACCTGGGGTCCCCGCACCAGCAGCTCGCCCGGCTCGCCCACCTGCACGTCGTCGGCGCCGTCCTCGATGCTCACCAGCCGGGCCTCCGTGTCCGGAATCGGCACGCCGATGCTGCCCGCCTTGCGCCGGCCGCCAAAGGGGTTGATGTGGGTGACCGGCGTGGTCTCGGTCAGGCCGTAGCCCTCCACGATCACCGCGCCCGTGCGCTTTTCAAAATCCCGGATCACCTCAAGGGGCAGGGGGGCCGAGCCGGAAAAGCAGCCCTTTATGGAGGTGATGTCCGCCTTGCCCAGGCCCGGGTGGTTCAGGATGCCGATGTACATGGTGGGCACCAGGGGCGCGAAGGTGGGCTTGAACCGGTTGATGGCGTCCAGGAGCTGATCGGGCTGGGGCTTTGGCACCAGCACGTTGGCCCATGCGGCCAAGATCGAAAGGTTCATGGAGGTGGACAGGCCGAACACATGGAAAAAGGGCAGTGCCCCCAGCATGGTCTCTGCGCCTCGGTCGAACCCGGGAAACCATGTGATCAACTGCTGCACCTGGCGGCTCAGGTTGCCGTGGGTGAGCATCACGCCCTTGGACACGCCGGTGGTGCCGCCCGTGTACTGGTACATGGCGATGTCGTCGTGGGTCAGGTCCACCCGGGGCGGGCTGGGCGGGTACTTTGACATAAGCGCCTTCCATTTATAGACGTCCGGCGCCGACTTGACGTCCGCGGCCAGGTTCTTCTTTTTCGCCACCAAGGGAAACAGCAGGTTCTTGGGGAAGGGCAGGTAATCGCCCAGGGAGGTGTGGATGATCTGGCGGATGCCGGTCTTCGGGCGAAGATCGATCATCCGGTTGCCCAGAAGATCCAGGGTGACGAGTACCTTGGCCCCGGAATCGTTGAACTGGTGGTCCAGCTCCCGGTCCGAATACAGCGGGTTGTTCATCACCGCCACGGCGCCGATGCGCAGGATGGCGTAGTAGGCCACCACGCAGGGGATGATGTTGGGCAGAAGGATGGCCACGGCGTCGCCCTTTTCCACGCCGAAGTCGGAAAGGCAGGCGGCGAAGCGGTCCACCATCTCCTTTAGCTTGCGGTAATCCACGCGATAGCCCTGGAAGATCAGGGCCGGCCGGTCCGGAAAGCTTTCCGCCGACTGGTCCAGAAAATCGGTCAGGCACTTGGGGCTGTATTCAACGGTGGCGGGCACCCCCTCCTGGTAATGGTCGAGCCAGGGCTTGCTGTCGTAGGTGATCGGTCTGTCCACAGGGCCTCCTTTTTTGGTTGTGACACGATAAAAAATATGTTAGCTTAACGATTTGGCGTTCCGGCCTGACACGAGCGGGAATGCCGTTTTCTTTCATCGGCGAGCCTTTTTTTCCCTTGACGGCCGCTTTCGGGTCTGCTATCGAAATGAATGAGGGTTCATTCATTTTTGAATGCGATCATACAACTATTGAAAGGAGAAGGAAAGTAAAAAATGGAACCTGCCCTGATACCGCCCGCGCATGTCACCTTTCTGGGCATCCCCGGCGCCTTTTTCTCGGTGCTGATTCCGGTCGTGGGGGTGGCCCTTTTCACGTACATCATGGCCAAGCGCCTTGCCCCCATGGTGCTGGCCGCCCCCGACTTCCGGTTCGACCGGGTCAAGGACCGGGTGGCCGCCGTAATCAAGCTGTGGCTGGGCCAGTTCAAGCAGCCCCGGTACCGAACAGCCGGCATCCTGCACATCATGATCTTTGCCGGTTTCATCATCCTGTCCCTGCGCTCCATCTCTCTGGTGATCATCGGCGTCTCGCCCGATTTCCATCTGCCGGGCATGGCCGGCGGCCCAGGACATGTTTATAACATTTTGAAGGACTACGCGGCAACCATGGTCTTTATCGCCTGCGCCATCGCCGCCTACCGCCGGGCCATCGTGAAGCCGGCCCGGTACGCCGTGCCGGAAAAATACGGCCACGACCACACTGGCGAGGCGATCTTCGTGCTGGGGCTCATCTGCACCCTGCTCATCTCCGAGAGCCTGTTCGAGGCCACAGCGGTTGTGGGCAACATACAGGCGGGCCTGCCGGTGGAGGCCCTGGCGCCCCTGACGCTGGCCTGGCTGTTCAAGCTGATGCTGTCCGGCGCCGGCACGGGCGCCCTCCAGGGGCTGCACACGGCCGGCTATTTCGTCCACGATCTGACCTTCTTCTTCTTTCTGTGTTTCCTGCCCCTGGGCAAGCACTTCCATGTGATAACCTCCATCTTCAACGTATATTTCATGAAGCTGGACCGGGGCGCCGTCAAGCCGGTGCGCCACGGCGTCTCCGAAGACAAGCTCGACGAGCTGGAGTCCTTCGGCGTCAAGAAGTTCGAGGACTTTACCTGGAAGCACATGCTCGATTTCTACTCCTGCGCCGACTGCGGCCGCTGCTCGGACCAGTGCCCGGCCAACGCCGTGGGCCGGCCCCTGTCGCCCCGTTTCATCTCCATCAAGGCCAGAGACTATGCTTTTGGCCATTATCCGCTCCGGGGGCCTTTTAAGTCCGGCGAGCCGCTCATCGGCGGGATCTACACGGAAGACGAGATCTGGTCCTGCACCACCTGCGGCGCCTGCGAGGAGGAATGCCCGGTTACCATCGAGTACATCAACAAGATGGTGGACCTGCGGCGGGGCATGGTGGACGAGGGCAACGTGCCCCAGTCCCTGCAAAAGCCCCTGGCGGCCCTTGAAAAGCGCGGCAACCCCTACGGCAAGATGGAAAAGAAACGGGCCGAATGGGTCAAGGCCCTGGCCAAGGAGGGCGGGCCGGAGGTGAAGGTGTTCGACGGCGGCGACACGGCCGAGACCCTCTACTTCGTGGACAGCGTCACCTCCTATGACGACCGCATCCAGGAGATCGGCAAGGCCACGGCCCGCGCCCTGTCGGCAGCGGGCGTCGATTACGGCATCCTCGGCTCACTGGAAAAGGACTCCGGCAACGAGGTGCGCCGCTTCGGCGAAGAGATGCTGTTTGTCGAACTCAAGGAGCAGAACACCGAGGCCATCTTCGAGTCCGGCGCAAAACGCATCGTCACCGCCGACCCGCACGCCTTCAACACCCTGCGCAAGGACTACAAGGGCCTGCCTCCGGTGGAGCACATCAGCCAGTTTCTGAGCCGGGCCATCGCAGAGGGCCGCATCAAGCTCAAGGCGGGCGAGGGCGAAGGCAACGGCGAAGGCGCGGTTTATACCTATCACGATCCTTGCTACCTGGGCCGGCACAACCTTCTGTACGACGCCCCCCGCCAGGTACTCGACGCCATTCCGGGGTTAAAGCGCGTGGAAATGACCCGCTGCAAGGACCGCTCCTTCTGCTGCGGCGGCGGCGGGCTGTACCTGTTCTACGAGCCCATAGAGGACCGGCGCATGGGCCAGGTCCGCGTGGAGATGGCCGCGGAGGCGGGGGCCAGCGTCATCGTCACGGCGTGCCCCTTCTGCCTGGTCAATATAGAAGACGGCATCAAGACCAGCGGCATGGAGGGCAAGATCACCGCCATCGATCTGGTGGAGCTGGTGTGCCGGCACATGGACGTGGCGAACTGAAAATCGGGCGGATTGAAAGCGGACTGGAGCCGGATGGGCTTTCCATTGGCGGTTTGGCCAGCGGCGCGAGCCCGGCAATTTCATGAGAACGGTCCCCGTATCCGGACGGAGCGGGGGCCTTGCGAAACGATCAGTTTAAAAACGATCAGTTAAAAACGATCAGGAGGAGAAACAATGGAGATTCTGGTGTGTGTCAAACGGGTCCCCGACACCTCGGAAAATGAGATCGAGATCAATTCCTCGGGCTCCGATATCCAGCGGGATGACTTGGTGTATTCGGTGAATGAATGGGACAACTACGCGGTGGAGGAGGCCATCCAGATCCGCGACAATGTGGGCGGCTCGGTCACCGTGGTGACGGTGGGCGATGACGATGCCGAGGAGGTGCTGCGCCGGGAGATGGCCATGGGCGCGGACAAGGGCGTGCTGCTGAAAGACGACGCCTTTGAAGGCTCCGACGGCAGGGGCGTTGCCGCCATCATCAAGGGCGAGGTGGAAAAGGGCAATTACGACCTGATCCTCACCGGCGCCCAGGCCGATGACGGCGCCGGCCAGGTGGGCGGCATGCTGGCGGCCATGCTGGACATGCCCTTTGCATCGCTGGTCAACCGCATCGACGTGGTGGATGACAAGAAGATCAACGTGGGCCGCGAGATCGCCGGCGGCAACCAGGAAATGAACGAAATGAGCCTGCCCTGCGTGCTCTCCATCCAGACCGGCATCAACGAGCCCCGCTACGTGGGCATCCGGGGCATCCGCAAGGTGGCCTCGGTGGAGATCCCGGTCAAGGGCGCCGCCGACCTGGGCGTGGACGCCGCCGTCATCGGCGCGGCCAACGCGCGGGTCAAGCGCCTCGATTACTTCGTGCCGCCGGCGGGCGAGGGCGCCGAGATGCTGGAGGGCGGCGTCGACGAGATCATCGAGAAACTGATTGACATGCTCAAGTCCAAAGGAGGGATCAAGTAATGGCCCGACAGATTTTTGCCTATATACTGCACAAGGACGGCGTGGCCGACGACACGGCCCTGGAGCTGGTGGAAGCCGCCAGGAGGCTGGACGCATCCGCGCCGGTGACGGCCCTGGTGCTGGGCACCGGCGCCGATCTGGACAAGGTGTGCCAGGAAGTGGCCGCCACCTACAAGGAGGTCTGGAAGGTGGACAACGCGGCCCTTTCCTACCCCAACGCCGAGGTGGTCCGAAAGGTCCTTGTCAACCTGATTCCCAAGGGCGCCATCGCGCTGGTGCCCCACGAGCACTTCGGCATGGACCTGTCGCCGGGCCTTTCCATCAAGCTGGACGCGGCCTACGCCCCGGACGTGGTGGATATTTCCGCCCTCGAGGGCGACAAGCTGACCCTGGTGCGCCAGGAATACTCCGGCCAGGTGAGTACCCATGTGGCATGTGACCTGTCCGCGGGGGCGGTGATCACCATCCGCGCCGGGGCCTTCGCCCCGGACGAGAGCCGGTCCGCCGGCGGCACCGTGACCGACAAGAGCCCAGATGCGGGCGACGCGGGCGTCGCAGGCAGGAAATTCCTCGAGATCATCGAGGCCGAGGTGGGCGATGTTGACATCACCAAGTCCGAGGTGCTGGTTTCCGTTGGCCGGGGCATCGAGGACCAGGACAACCTGGAGATGATCAACGACCTGGCCAAGGCCATGGGCGCGGATGTCTCCTGCTCCCGCCCCATCGTGGACGCCAAGTGGCTTGAAAAAGCCCGCCAGGTGGGCACCTCCGGCCAGACCGTCAAGCCCAAGGTCTATCTGGCCCTGGGCATCAGCGGCTCATTCCAGCACATGGGCGGCATCAAGGGCAACCCCTTCATCGTGGCGGTGAACAAGAACGCCAAGGCCCCCATCTTCCAGGCGGCCGACGTGGGCGTTGTGGCCGACATCCTGGAGTTCGTGCCCGAGCTGGCCGAGAAGATCGCGGAGATGAAGTAGCTTTCCCCAAGGCCCGCGGCGCCGCTGCGGGCCTTCATCTCACACCGCCCTGCCCACCGCCACGCTTCCCCCGCACTTTTTGCACCTGGTCCGCGCCCCAGCCTCGGGCACCTTCCTCCCATCGATCCAGTACACCTCGCCGCACTTGTCGCACCGGCACCGCGCCTCCCCCATGATCTGCCGCCAGAACTTCTTTTCAAAGACCGCCACCTCGTCCTGGTTGGGAAATTCCTGGATGCGCCGCTCCTTTAAAAACCGCAGGGTTCCCGCATCCACCTGGACCGAATCGATGGCCGAGATCACCTTCAGAAGAAATTTCCGAAACTTGTCCAGCACATCCGCTTCGCCTGGGGGAAGGAATTGATCATAGGCCACCTTGTTGCTTGGGATGCGGAAGGGGCGGGGGCGGCCGGCCACGAACAGGTCGGCCCACAGGGCGGTCTCCTGACGGGCCAGCCGAAAGGCGCAGATGGCGTAGATGCTGGAATAGGGCACCGGCGGCTCGTTGAGGCGGTTTAAATCAAGGCCCCCTGGGGCCGGGCGCACCTTGTTGGCAAGCTCCGGGGCAACGGAGGGCACCGCATAGCGCGGCGGGGCGGACGGATCACCCATGGGCTTGATACGTTTGGCAAGGGGGATGGCGGGGCCTTTGGGCGCGGGGGGCGCGGGGGGCGCGGGGGGCTTTCCGGCGGCCGATCCGGCGGGGCCGGATGCCCTGGCAGCCGCTTTTTTCGCCTTTTGCCGAAGCGCCTTTTCCGCCGCTTCCCCGGCCAAGGCCTCGGCCTCCCGCAGGCGGGTTCGAAGATGCTTTTCGATTTCGTCCGGCCGCTCAATGTCAAGAGCCAGCAGGGCGCGGTAGGCTTCCGCGGCCTGGTCATACTTTTTCAGATGCTCAAGGCATATGTCCGCGCGCCGCGTCAGCCATGGGGCGGCTTCCGCCACCGGAATGGCCTCGGGCTCGCGCTCATGGCGCCGGTAAAGGCGCAGGTAGGCGTCCGCGGCCTCTTCGAACCGCTCCCGGCTTTCCAGAAGCCGGGCCATCTCCAGTTGGCGCTCCGTCTCCAGGACGGCATTGGGAAACTTGTCGGCGATGTCGATGAACTCATCCACGGCCGTGTCCGGGTCCCCCTTTTCCAGGTAGCGGCCGATGGCCCGGTTGAACTCCAGAAGGGCCACCTTCTCCTTGTTTTGCATGAAATAGGCCCGGCACAGCTCGGCCCGGGCGATGGGGTTGTCCGGGTTCTTCAGCAGAGCCCTACGCAGGTCCATCACCGCGCCGTCCACATCCCCCTCCCGGAGCTTGCGCGAGCCTTCAGAGTAGCTTTCATCCACAAGGTTGGTCTTGCGGTCCAGGGCCGGGGCGATGTACTTTTCCTCCACCTTAGTGTATTTAAAGGCCAGGGCCACAAGGGCGCCGAAGGCAAAGCCGCCGATGTGTGCCCAGAAGGCCACCCCGCCCCCGCCCGGCCCCGGCGACATGACGCTGGCCTTGTAGGCTTCGAAAAGCTGCTGGACCAGCCACAGGGGCAGCATCAGGTAGGCGGGGGCGTGGAAGGTGCCAGATTTCATGCGGAAGCCGAAAAAGAAGAAATACCAGAAGTAAATCCGGGTGTTGTACAGCCGCACCATGAAGGCCCCCATGAGTGCGGCGATGGCCCCCGAGGCCCCCACCAGGGGGACGTGGCTTTCCGGAAATGAGATGGCGTGGGTGAGGGCGGCGGCCATGCCCCCCAGGATATAAAAGGCCGGAAAGATCGCCCGCCCCCACAGGTCCTCGATGGCCGGGCCGGTGAGCCATAAAAAGAGCATGTTGAACAGCAGGTGCAGAAAGCCGCCGTGAACGAATATGGAGGAGAACATGGAAAAGATCCCGCCCCGGGCCGGAGTGTAGCCGTACTTTCTATAGAACTCGTCCGCCATGGCCTCCTGGAACTCGGCCACCCGCCGGTCCAGCTCCGCCTGCTGGTCGAACAGCTCGAGACTGTCCTCCGGCTTGCCCGCGCCGCCGGAAAGGCCGATGTACCCCTGCATCTGCTGGAGCTGGCGCAGGGTCTGCCGGGCCTCCGGCGGCATCTGATTCCACGCTTCTTCGGGCATTTCCAGGTAGCTGTGGCGCAGGTAGTATTCGAACATGGCCTTGCCCTTCTCGTCGATCTGCTCCCGGGAACCGGGGGCGAACAGGGCTGTGGCGATATATATAAGGACATTGAGAATCAAAAAGCCGATGGTGACATACGGCATCCGCTGGACTTCGCCGCTTTCATGGCTCAGGGGCAGGATGATCATGGGCCGGACCTTTCGGGCGCGTTGAAGGGTTTTGCATCTGAAATCGCATCTCCGCCCTCATCTTAATCCAAGATGCGCCAATGGGCAATGGCCGGGTGGATACTTTTTACCCGTTTGGCGGATGCGCACATGGCGGGCTGGGTAGAAATGTTACACCTCGGGAGGGCCGAGCGGCGGCGGTAAGGCCGGCGCGGTGGGGGGCGCGAGGGAGAATAGAATTATAATTTTCAATTAAAACATGAGGATATAAAAAAGTTAAAAGGAATCCCTTTATGTTGGCATAGTGATTGCTATGTTAAGAAGCAACTGGCGACGAAAACGGTTCGCCCGAACATGAACCCAAACAGGGAACACAAAAAGGAGAAGCAAACATGAAAAAGAGCCTGAGAAACACCTTGCTGGCGCTCTCCGGAGCGATGATCATCGGCATCGGATCTTACGCCTTCGCGGGCTGGGGAATGGGCCCCGGATACGGCGGCGGCAACGGCATGCATGGCGGTGGCCAGGGGATGCGGGGCGGCGGCTGCCCCGGCTGGGGCGCCGGCGCCCAGGGATGGGCCGGCAACGATCTTACCGAAGAACAGGTTCAGAAGCTGGACGCAGAGCGCCAGGCCTTCTTCAACGCCACGGCGGACCTGAGAAACGGCATCCATGAAAAGCGGCTGGCCATCAAGGCCGAGATGGCAAAAGCCGAGCCGGATCGTGCCGCGCTGATGGATCTTCAGAAGTCCCTTTCCGACCTGCGCTCCCAGATGGATGAGCGGCGCATCGACCACATGCTCGCCATGCGCAAAATCGCCCCGGATTTCAAGGGCGGATACGGTGCCATGGGCAAGGGCCGCCACGGCCGCGGAATGGGCCGGGGCATGGGGCCCGGAATGGGCCGGGGAATGGGGCCTGGAACGGAAGCCGGAATGGCGGAATACGATTGCCCCTGGCGGTAGCCGGGCAGCCCGCTTCACCCGCCTGACCCCTTCCCGACGCG
>JAABTE010000420.1 GCA_011390035.1 Desulfobacteraceae bacterium
ATTTTTGTTCGGGTCGTGGGCGTCCGCCACCATGTCCTCGTCGGTCACGTCTTTTGCCAGCCACTGATGGGCGCCGGCCGGGCTTTTCACCAGCTCCCAATCGTACTTGAACAGCATTTCCAGATAGCCCGTGTCCCACCTGGTGGGATTGGGCTTCCAGGCACCCTCGATGCCGCTGGTGATGGTGTCGCCCCCCTTGCCCGAGCCAAAGGCGCACTTCCAGCCCAGCCCCATCTCCTCGATGCCGGCGGCCTCCGGTTCCGGCCCCACAAGGCTTGCGTCCCCCGCCCCGTGACACTTGCCGAAGGTGTGCCCGCCGGCCACCAGTGCCACGGTCTCCTCATCGTTCATGGCCATGCGCGCGAAGGTTTCGCGGACGTCCCGGGCCGACGCCACCGGATCGGGATTGCCGTTTGGCCCCTCCGGGTTCACATAGATCAGCCCCATTTGCACGGCGGCCAGAGGATTTTCCAGATCGCGATCGCCGGAGTAGCGATCATCGCCCAGCCATTCGTCCTCGGCCCCCCAGTAGATGTCTTCTTCCGGCTCCCATGCGTCCTCGCGCCCGCCGCCGAAGCCGAAGGTCTTGAAACCCATGGACTCCAGGGCGCAGTTGCCGGCGAGTACCATCAGGTCGGCCCAGGAGATCTTTTTGCCGTATTTTTTCTTGACAGGCCAGAGCAGCCGGCGGGCCTTGTCCAGGTTGGCGTTGTCCGGCCAACTGTTCAGGGGCGCTAAACGCTGTGAGCCGGACCCTGCTCCCCCGCGGCCGTCGCCCATGCGGTAGGTGCCGGCGCTGTGCCACGCCATCCGGATGAAAAGCGGCCCGTAGTGACCGTAATCGGCCGGCCACCAGTCCTGAGAATCGGTCATCAGCGCGAAGAGGTCCTTTTTGAGGGCATGAAGGTCCAGTTTTTTGAATTCCTCGGCGTAGTTGAAATCCTTCCCCATGGGATTGCACGCGGGCGGGTTCTGATGCAACATCTTCAAATTCAACTGATTCGGCCACCAGTCGCGGTTCGAGGTGTCTCTTCTTTTTGCCGTATGATTGTTCCCTTCCGTCATGATGATGCCTCCTTTTCATTAAAAATTAAACTCATGCAGGTTAACCCGGCCTCAGCCTTTCCGAATTCGGAAATATCCACGCGCTCGGCTTCGAATCCGAGCCATTCTATCTTGTCTGCGGTTCGCGGGAAGGCGGCGTTGAGGATAAGCCGATCCTCGACCCTCAGGGCGTTCGCCCCCCAGGATTCCTCCTCCGGAACGGGGATCAGATTGGTTTTCCTGAATGGGCTGATGTCGATCCAGAGCGGATTGACAATGAAGGTTTCATCGCTCAAGGCCGTGATGCCGGTCTTCAGATGCAGGCAGCCCCATACGTCCACCGGCGCGACGGTGTATCCGAAAGGCCGGGTGATCTCGGCAAGGGCCTGGATGCCGGCGGGATTGGTGCGGGAGGTGTTGCCCACAAACAGCCGCTTTCCCACCTTCAGCACATCCCCGCCGTCTATGGTGGCGGGCGGGGAAACGCGTCGGACCTCCGATCGGTAGCCCGCGATGATCGGGACCATGGCCGCCACCTCGGCCCGGCGGGCAGGGCTGCCCATGGAGGCGATAACGGCGACTTCGTCCAGAATGATGGCCACATCCTCCACAAACACGGCGTCGGGAGATGTTTTATTGATATTCAGCGCTTCCACCCGGACCCCGAGATTGCCGAGAGCCGCCGCGTAGGCGGCGTGTTGCCCCAGGGCCGCGTCCAGTTGAATGGGGGCTCTGTCCAGGTATGTCAGCTCACAGGCTTCGATGGCCGATGTTGGCTTGTTTAGCAGTGCGATTTTCATGGTTTTTAAGCCGGCGGGTTCGGTTTAATTACAGGCAACATCATTTGCACCTTAAATTGCCGGATGATCCCGAACAAGATGACTTTAGCAAGGTCAGGCAACGCCTAACCAAGTTTAAGCCCTCAGCCTTTCTCGTCGCAGTTTTCCACGGTGTCCTTCAGGTTTTCCACGTTTTTGCCAAAGGGCATGGACATCAGCCTGTTCAGGTCATCGAAGGCGATCTTTGCGGCAAGCTCCGCGGTGTCGGTGATGATCTCGCGGCAGTGGAGCGCGTGCTCCCGGCACAGCCAGGTCTCTTTCCACTGGTGGCAGATCTCCCGGCAGAGGGTGTTGCCGTATTTCTCGCTCACCCTGTTAGGGATCAGGTTGAACAGCCGGTAAAGCCCCGGCTGCCCGTAAAGCTGCCTGGACGCCAGCTTCATGGCCTCCTTCCGGTCCTCGGCCTCGGGCAGGTGATCCCGCCCGTGAACCGCTCCCACGGCCATGATGGCACCCGTGATGGCGCCGCAGGTGTCGCCATAAAGCCCGACGCCGCCGCCAAACCCGGTAACCATCTT
>JAABTE010000421.1 GCA_011390035.1 Desulfobacteraceae bacterium
GGCCGAGCGGGCGAAACGATCAAAGGCGTCCGCATGCCCGCCCTGGGCAAAGGCCAGATGCCCGGCGCGATGATACAGCAGCGCCACGCCATACCGGTCGCCGTCGGCCACCGGTTCCGAGGCCGGATATGCCGCGAGCTGACGGGACAAAATCTCTCCGGCCGGCCCCAGCCGCCCCAGCTCCGTATGAATCCGGCCGATGAAGGTCTCGGCCATTCGGATCTCCTGCTCCGCGGAAAAGCCTTCCGCCGCCGCCGTGGCAGTGGTTTCATCGACGGCGATTTCCAGCTCCAGCCCGAAAAGGCCGCTTTTTTCACCCGCCGCCTTCTCAGGCACGCCGTGGGCCTTGACCAGCGCCACCGCGGAGGCGAAGTGTTCGGCGGCCCGCTCCAGCATTGCCCGCCGCGCCTCTCCGGACTTCTCGCCGGCCAGCATGTAGGCGCAGTAGGCGGCGGATCGGCGGTTGCGGGCCAGGTTTTGCATATTGCCCAGCTTTTCGTTCAGGTCATAAACCGTTTCAAAGGCCGCCATGGCCGATTCCCACAGACCCGCCTCCTGGCGGGCCAGTCCCAGCCGGTCCGTCATCTCGACCTTAAGCGCCGCCAGCCGCTCGGGAAAGGCGATGGCCTTTCGGGCGGCGTTGGAAAGCGCCGCCAGCGTTTCCCGCACCGTTTCGGCGGAAAGGGCAGGGTCGTTTCCCCGGCCCGCCAGTTCGGCGATGGCGGGGGAAAGGGCCGCCTGCCGGTCCAGCAGCTTTTCCATGCCCGCCCGATAGGCTGTCCATTTCGCCGCGGGCGGAGGCGGCACATCCGCGGATGTCAGGTCGAACAGCCCCCGCTGGATATCCGCCATCCGCTTTCGAAGAGACTCCGCGGCCGCCTTGAGCGCCGGTTGTTGGGACAGCGGCGCCAGGGCCCGATCCGAGGCGTATCGCAGCAGTCGATCCAATGCGTCCGACGGGGCGCGGGGGTCCATGTGGGCGTCCACAAGGGCCAGCGCCTTTTCGAACGCGGCGATGGTTTCGGCCGCGTCTCCGGCCTGAAAGGCCGCGGCGCCCAGCCGCCGATAGAACATAATCTCGGTGTTGGGATCATCAAATCGGACCCCCGTGGCCAGGGCCCGTGTGTAAAAATCGAAGGCGTCCCCAAAGCGGCTCAGGTGAAAGCAGACATTGCCCATGTTCAGCGGCAGGTTGGCGGCGTTGTCCGGATCATCGGCCGGGTCCGTCAGAAAATGGGCTTTTTTGTAGGAAACCAGGGCCATCTCCAGTTGATCCGGCACGCCATGGACCGTCTCCAGCGTCTCGAACACATAGCCCAGGGTCTGGTGAAAATAGGAAACGCGCCCGTCCATGGCGATGGCGCGGATAAGCCCGTCTTTGGCCGTCAGCAGCGCGGCCTTGTCGTCCAGGTAGGTGCGGCACAGGGCTTCGGCGTAAACCAGCGCCGGATCATCCGGCGATGCCGCCGCCTTTTGCCGGTACTCGGCAAGGACCGCGTCCCGCTCGCCCATGGCCACCGCGCACCGGATGTAGCCCCTGTGGGCCGCCACGATGGACGGATCATACCGCATCAGCTCCCGATACTTGGACCGGGCCGATGCCACCTCCCCCAGCCGGAACAGCCAGGCGCCGGCGGCAACCGATTTGCGGATATATCCGCGCCGGGCCAGTTGGTAGATCATGTCGGTTCGCGAGCGGGCCGCGATCTCCGTCTCGTACAGCGCCAGCGCCTGGCTGAACCGTTCCTCGCGGTACAGGATCTCGGCCAGCGAGAGCCGGGCCGCGGCCGCCGGCGGGTCGATGCCCGCAAACTGCTCCAATACCTGGCGATAGGCGCTTTTGGCCGCGGGCCAGTCATCGTTGCCGAAATACAGGTCGCCCATGCGGTTGAGGGCGGCGGCGGCCAGCAGTGGGAGGGCCTTTTCGTTTTCCGTCACCACTGCCCGCAGGGCCGAAATTTTGCCGGCCGTTTCCGGGGCCGCGGCATCGTCCGTCACCAGATCGAGGATGCGACGGGCCGCTGTTTCCGGCCAGTTCTCCGCGCCGGGCGCCGGGTTGAAGGGGGCCGCGGCGACCCGCCTGTAAAGGGGCATCAGTCCGGCGGTCATGCCGGCGCGTCGATAGATATCCGCCTTCATCACCATGGCTTCGGCCCGCAGGGGGGGCGGCGAGTCCGGATGGGCGATCACCGGCTCCAGCAGGCTGATGGCCCGATCCAGCGCGGCCGGGTCCCCGCCGTGAGACGCCAGCAGCCGGGCCGACGCCAGCGCCGCCCGGCCGGAAACCAGGATATGGGCCGCGGCCATCGTCGCCGGGCCGGTCGTGGCGCCGAGTTTCGCCAGGGTGGCCAGCGCTTCCGCCAGTTCCCCCGCGCCACCGCCCGTCTTCAGCCGCTCAT
>JAABTE010000422.1 GCA_011390035.1 Desulfobacteraceae bacterium
GGCGCTGGCCACCCTGCTCCTGGCGGCCGGCTGCGGCGGGGGAGGGGGAGGTTCGGATTCCGGCGGGCCGGATCCGGGGGACGGCATCGCCTTCGCCCGATCGGATCTGCCACGGGAGCTGTCGCCGTCCGCGAGCGCCTCTGAGATGAGCAGCCTGGCTGAGGGCAATGCCTCGTTCGCCGCGGATCTGTACCGGAACATCCGATCCTCCGGGTCCAGCAATATCGTCCTGTCCCCCCTTAGCATCTCCCGAACCATGGCCCTGCTTTACGCCGGCGCCGGGGGCCGGACCCGCTACGAGATGGCCGAAGCCCTCCATTTCATACTGCCGGGCCACCTGCTCCACCCGGCCTTTAACGCCCTGGCCCTGGCCCTGGAGGCCCGCCGGAACGCCCCCGTTGACGACGGCCTTTCCCCACCACGCATCGATCTGGCCGACGCCCTCTGGGCGCCGAAGACCCTTGCGGGGGCGGACGGGTCCGGCGCGGAAGCCGATCCGGCGGACACGGCCCTGGCCGACGACTACCTGGATCTTCTGGCCACCCATTACGGCGCCGGCGTGGGGCTGGCCGATTTCGCCGGCGCCCCCGAGGCTGCCCGGGCCGCCATCAACGAGTGGATAGCGGACCGGACCGGCGGCCGGATCACCGACCTGCTCCCGGCCGGATCCATCACCCCGCTCACCCGCCTGGCGCTCACCCAGACCCTCCATCTGACCGGCCACTGGGAAACCCCCTTTTCCCCGGAGGCCACCCGGACCGAAAGCTTCACCACCCTTTCCGGCGCCACGGTCTCCGTGGCCATGATGACGCGCAAGGATCTTTACCCCTACGCCAGCGGGCCCGATTACCAGGCCGTGGAGATCCCCCTGGCGGGGAACCAGGTCTCCATGGTGGTGGCGCTGCCCGCCGACGGCCGGCTGGCGGCCTTTGAATCGGGGCTGACCGGCGATGGAATCCAGTCCATGTTTTCAAATCTTTACGCCACGTTCGTCCGCATCCATCTGCCCCGGTTCGACCTGGCTCCCGCCGCCCTGAGCCTGTCGGGAACCCTTTCCGCCATGGGCATGCCCACGGCCTTCTCCGACGCCGCCGATTTTTCCGCCATGGCCCCTGCGGGCAACCTGCGCGTTTCGGAAACGCGCCATCAGGCGTTCATGGCGGTGGACGAGGACGGCGTCACTGCGGGGGCGGCCACCGGCGCCATCGTGGGGCCCATTTCCGGCGAGCCGGCGGCCACGGTGCGGGCGGACCGGCCCTTTCTGTTTTTCATCCGGGACATCCCCACCGGGGCCATCCTCTTTATGGGGCGGGTGACCGACCCCACCGCATCCGGATAACGCCATGCCACCCAACACGCGCCCCCCCACAGGAAACCACCAGATATGAAGCCACCAGAGATAACACAACCGGATGAAGAACCGTCGGATATAAAACAGCCGGATATAAAACAGAAGGCAACGCCGCCCATGAAGCCGACACGGTTCGGAAAGAACCGCCTGGCTCTGGCATCCGCGGCCGCGGTGCTTTTCCTGGCCGCCATCGGGCTGTTCATGGCCCGGTCCGGCCGGCAAGAGCCCCCGCCCTCCACGCCCCGCGCCAATCCGGCCGGGTTCACCTTCGCGGACGTGGACGCCGACACCCGGCTGTCCGACCGGCTCACGGCCCAACTGGAAAGCCAGCTCGGCTCGGCCGTCACAGAGCAATGGAGCGATCTGGACCTGACCCTGAACTACCGGGGATTTCTGGAGGAATACTTTCCGGAGCTGACCATTTTGAACCGCAACCTCAAGCGCGAGGCCGCCCCCCTGAAGCCGGAAAAAAACCCCCTGCGGCTAACCTTCCGCCACACCCGGGACAAGGATACGCCATTTGCCGATGTGGCCATGGTCTTTTCCCCGTACACCCGCAAGCCCATGTTCTTCAAGCTTCGGCCCAAAAAGCCGCAAGGGGCCGACGTGATGGCCGCCATCCGGGAAAAATACGGCCCGCCCCGCCGGGAGATCTCCTGGGATGATTCCATCACCTTGGACGATTCCATCACCTGGGACGGCAACCGGGGCCGCTCCTTCATCTGGGGCATTGGGACGGACCTGCTCATCGTCTCCGTCTCGCCGGACCGGTACGGCGATCCGGCCTATGAGATCGCCATCTTCTATGTGGCCAACATGTCTGAAACCCTGCGCATCAAGGAGGCACGGGAGGCCGCCCCGACCGGCAATCCGGCAAAAGACGCCTTCTGACCGGACAAATCAGATCATGCAATCAGCCTTCTATATCATCGCCGCCATCAGCGGCGGCATTGCCATCCTGCCGCCGCTGATCATCCGGTTTACCCTGCGGCTGCTTGCCCATCCCACCATGGAGCTTATCGAAGAATCGCGAATTCCTCCCGATGC
>JAABTE010000423.1 GCA_011390035.1 Desulfobacteraceae bacterium
CCTTGTGATGGTGCCGGACATCGCCGATATCCGGCCCGAGACGGTCATCGTCGGTGGACGGGTGGTCGCCGACAGGGGGAAGGTTCTGGCCGCTCCCCGCATGCATGCGTTCTCCGCGGCCAGCCATGCAACGGTGCTACTGCCGGCGGCGCTGACGGCGGCCGATTTCGGCATCCAGGTTCCGCCGGAAAGGATCAAAAACGGGCGCGTCCGGGCCCGGGTGATCCGGATGATCACCGATCTGGTGACCAGGGAGCAAATCCTGGAGCTTCCGGTGACGGATGGAATGATCGGCGCCGACCCGGCCGGGGATGTGATAAAAGTGGCCGCCGTGGAGCGCCGGGCCGGCCGGGGCGAGCGGTTCGTGGGCCTGATCAATGGATTCGGGCTGAAAGCCGGCGCCGTCGGCACCAGCGCGGCATGGGACACGGCAGACATCGTGGTGGCGGGGGCCGATGACGCGGACATGGCCGCCGTGGTCAACCGAATCGCCCAGCTTCAGGGGGGCGTGGTGGTCTGCCGGGACGGGAAGGTCGTGGCTGAGATGCCCCTGCCCGTCATGGGGCTGATGAACGATGCCCCGCTCCCCGAGCTGGTGGAGATGAACAACCGGATACGAATGGCGCTGAAGCAAATGGGTGTGGGGTTCCATGATCCGGTGCTGACTCTCAACACCCTTACCGGGGCGGCCATTCCCTTCATCCGGATCTGCGAGGCGGGGCTTGTAGAGCTGCGGGATGGTAAGACGCGGGGGCTGTTTGATATAGGCGAGGTTGTCTGAACCGCTGATCGCCATGATCCGCATGATGCCGCACATACCGAAGCTACACATACCGAAGAGCTACACATACCGATCCGCCAGATCCCGAATGGCCGCTTCCACGCCCTGCTCTCCATGGTCGGAGCGGATGGCCTCCAGGGTCTGGCGGATGCGCTCCCGTGTATCCGGGTCCCGCTTTAAATCCGACGGGTCCCGATAGGCCCCGCCCCTTCGGCCGAACCGGTAGATTTGCCGTTCCGCGCCGGGCATGTTCAGATAGCTGTCGATAACGGCCAGCATTCCGCCCCGGTCCTCGGGCAGCTTGCCGGAAACGCCCTCCAGCAGGTTCATGAGATGGTCGCTGGCCACGATGGCGGACACATCCAGGCTTTCGATGAACAGCCGGATTTCGGCCACCACCTCGTCATCGGTCTGGGGCGTGAACCGGCCGGCGGCCATCTCCTCGAACAGCGGCGCCCGGCGGGGCACGCGCAGGCTCCGCAGGCGGATGAAATGCGGGTGGATGCGGTTGATCGCCAGGGCCGTGTCAACGGCGTGTTCCCGCCACATGGCCTGGCCGCCCAGGCCGGGCATGACATATTCCGACAGCTCCATGCCCGCCTCGATCACCCGGCGGCCGGCCTCCACCTGCCCCTCGGCGTCCACGCCCTTTTTGATGAATTTGAGCAGCGGGTCATGGCCGGTCTCCAGCCCGATGTGAATCCGGTCCAGCCCAGCCTCCCGGATGCGCTTTAACGCTTCCACCGACTTGCGGGCCACGGTGCGGGAGCGGGCGTAGGTCGTCACGCGCCGAACATCCGGCAGCCGCTGCTTCAGATACGCCAGAATCCGGACCAGGTCGTCCGTTCCCAGAATCAGGTTGTCCGCGTCCTGGAGAAAGCAGGCGCCGGCGCCGTGGCGCAGCCAGGCCACCACGCTCCGGCAGGCGTCGGTCATCCCCCCCGGGAACATGCGGGCCACCACGGCCCGGCTCACGGCGCCGCTCTGGCCCAGGCCGTGGGGGATCCGGCGGGTTTCGGACACGATGGCGGCCACGGTGTCGATGTCCGCCAGCACCTCTTCCACCGGCCGCAGGGAGAAGCGCCGCTTTTTGTAAACGGCGCAGAACCGGCACCGGTTCCAGGGGCAGTTGCGGGTGACGCGCAGCAGCAGACTGGCGGCCTCGCTGGGGGGGCGGATGGGGCCGCGTTCGAAATCGCGGGCCAGGGCGTCGCCGGGGGCCGTTTCGCCGGCGGGCACTTTAAACCCCCATGCCCTTCAGGCGCGGGTCGCTTTTCAGCCGCTCCTGGATGCCCCGGCTCACCTGCCAGGTTCGGTCGAAGTCCTTCCAGAAGGCGCTGTCCTTCTCCTTCCAGCCCGGCCCGAACCGCTCGTCGAAAAAATCCCCCAGCCGGTGGAACAGGATCTTCCAGGCCGGCTCGCCCCGGTCGTGGGCCGACAGCAGGGCGGTGAGCAGCTCGTCCAGCTCCGCCAGCTTCTCTTTAGGCAGGTAGGAGATGGCGCCCTTTCGGATGGAGGCCATCAGGGTTTCCGGATTGATGGCGTGGGCGGTGAGCATTACCGCAGGGATGTTGCGGGCCGTGGCCTCCTCCAGCAGTTGCAGGCCGTTG
>JAABTE010000424.1 GCA_011390035.1 Desulfobacteraceae bacterium
AGCCCAGGCTGGTTTGCAGTATGTGGTCGCTGTTGATGGCCCAGATGAAGGTGAACCAGTTGCCCGCCACGATCACGGTGGTCAGCAGCAGGATGGACAGGGTCCGGCGGTTTCGCAGGACGCCGGTGAAGTCCTTCCAGCCACCCCGCAGCAGCAGGATGGGCATCAGGAAGATGAAGGACCAGACGATGCGATGCATCAGGATTTCGAAGGCGGGCACCGCCTTCAGGGTTTTCCAGTAGGCGGGGCTCAGGCCCCAGATCAGAAAAGCGCCCCCCGCGCTCAGGGCGCCGATGATCGCGGCCCGCCGCTCCGCCGCGCCCGCCGGCGCGGAGGATTCGGGAGCCGGCGACGCGGCCAATTTAGACGAGACCGGCTTGATTGGGACCGGTTCGGATAAAGCCATTGTAGATTCCTCCAGTTAAGGGAGAATGGCGATGCCGATATCCCCGTTGTCAAATTCGTCCCAGGCCCGAAAGCCGGGGAATAAATCCCCCGGCCATCCGGCTGGGCGCTGGTTGATAAAAGCGAATCCATTCGCCAGCAAGAAGGTCAAGAAAATAGAACATCCACGAGACGAAGTCAAAAGAAAACAGGCGATTCGGAAATGACGCAACACAGCAACGAGCCCCCCGGCGCCGGCGCCACCACCCTGGTGGCCAATCGAGAGACCCTGGAGCGGCTCTTCATCCGCCCGGAAAACGCCGAGGCCCGGGCCGCCCTCATCAAGTACATGGAGCAGATCCTGTTCGGCCTGCACGATTTTCTAGGCCGCCATGTGGGCATCACCCAGGAGGCGAGCCTCAAGTCCCTGTCCGAGCGGTTCGTCAACACCCGCATCAGCGAACACCCGGCCCGCAAGTTGTCCGACGTGATCGACGCCCTCATCGAGGAGATCGCCCCCCACGCGGTCAACGTGGCCTCGCCCTACTTCATCGGCCACATGACCTCGGCCATCCCCTATTTCATGGTCCATCTGGCCACCATCGTGGCTGCCCTGAACCAGAACCCGGTGAAGCTGGAGACATCCAAGGTGGTCTCACTCCACGAGCGCCAGGTGCTGGCCCGCGTCCACCGCCTTGTCTATGGCCGGAGCGACGCCTTCTACGATCTGCACGTTCAGCGGCCGGAGAGCGCCCTCGGCTGCTTTGTGGAGGACGGCACCCTGGCCAACATGACAGCCCTGTGGGTGGCCCGCAACCGGTTGCTGTCATCGGCGGACGGAATGGCCGCCGTGGAGACCGACGGCATGGCCGCCGCCCTTTCGGCCCGGGGCATCCGGCGGCTGGTGGCGCTGGTATCGCGGCTGGGCCATTATTCCCTGGGCAAATCGGCCGGGGTGCTGGGCATCGGCAATAAAAACGTCCTGCCCGTGCCCGTGGACATGGAAAACCGAATGGACCTGCGGGCGCTGGTCCGGATGCTGGACGATCTTTCCCGAACCGAGCCCGAAACCCGGGTGCTGGCCATCGTGGGCATCGCCGGCGCCACGGAAACCGGCACGGTGGACCCGCTGCCGGCCATCGCAGACATCTGCCAGAAGCGGGGCATCCACTTTCATGTGGACGCGGCCTGGGGAGGCCCCTCCCTGGTGTCGGAAAAGTACCGGCATCTGCTGGCGGGCATCGAGAGGGCCGATTCGGTGACCATCGACGGCCACAAGCAGTTTTACATGCCCATGAGCTGCGGCATGATCTATTTCAGTGACCCTTCCGCCATGGACGCTGTGGCCTACCACGCCAGGTACATCAACCGGATCGGATCGGTGGACCTGGGCATCCGGTCCCTGGTGGGCTCCCGGGCCGCCACCTCCCTTGCGCTGGGCGGGGCGCTGGACATCATGGGCGCCCGGGGCTACGCCCTGCTCATCGACCATGGCATCGAGCTGGCCCGGGCCTTGGCCGCCGAGATCCGGCGGCGCCCCATGTTCCAACTGATCACCCCGCCCTCGCTCAACATCCTCACCTACCGCCTGGCCCCGCCGGAGCTGGCCCGCCGCCTGGCCCGCTCCGCCCCGGCGGATCGGCCCCCCGTCAACGCGGCCATCAACCAGATCAACATCGACCTGCAGCGCCTCCAGCGGGAGGCGGGCCGCAGCTTCGTCTCCCGCACCACCCTGGCCACCCCATGGGGAGAGACCGCGGTGCTGCGGGCGGTGATCATGAACCCGTTCACGGACATGGCCATCCTAAACGAGATCCTCGACGAGCAGGAGGCCATCTATCGGGACGAGCTGATGGAATGATCCGAATCAAGGGAAGCGGGGCGCCGGCACTTGACAAACCGCTATTAGCCCGCATAATTTGGTTGAATTAATTGACCAATTAAGTCACTTTTTA
>JAABTE010000425.1 GCA_011390035.1 Desulfobacteraceae bacterium
TAGGATATTTTCGGATGAAAGACCATATTCGAACCTGATGGTAGGATATTTTCGGATGAAAGACCATATTCGAACCTAATGGAAGGTTTTTTTAAAATGCTGAGAATCTCAAACAATGTCTTTATACCGGACAGCGAGATCGAAATGACGGCGGTCCGCTCCCAGGGCGCGGGGGGCCAGAACGTGAACAAGGTGGCCACGGCCATTCACCTGCGCTTTGACATCGGCGCGTCCTCCCTGCCGCCGTTTTACAAGAGCCGGCTTTTGAAGCTGAGCGATCAGCGCGTCACAAAGGATGGCGTCATCGTGATCAAGGCCCAGGCAAACCGGACCCAGGAAACCAACCGGGAGGAGGCGCTGGAGCGGTTGCGGGAGCTGGTGCAGAGCGTTTCAAGGATTCCGAGGAAGCGAAAGCCCACCGCGCCCACCCGGACCTCGGAAAAAAAACGGCTGGAACGCAAGACGCGGCGCGGGAGGATCAAATCCTGGCGGGGGAAGGTGGACCTGTCGGAATGATCATCATTTTCCTCAAAACGAATCCGAACCATTCCAAGCGCTTGACTATCTGCCCATATTTTAAACATGGCATCTCAGGATGCTGTTTGGCAACACATTGATCTAACAGGGCTCGGCGTGGGGCAATGCCTTTGCGCCGAAAAAGGAATTTTTTCATGGACGAGCAAAACGCATACGCCGCGCTGAAAGACGCCATGGCCCGCATGGGCCGGGTCCTGGTGGCCTTCTCCGGCGGGGTGGACAGCGCCCTGCTGCTCAAGGCGGCGGTGGACGCGCTGGGGGATCGGGCGCTGGCGGTGACGGCGGTTTCGGAGACCACCCCGCGCCATGAGGCGAAGATGGCCGCCCACCTGGCGCGGCGCTTCGGCGCGGCCCACCGGATCATCCACACCAGGGAGCTGGATGACCCTGATTTCACGCGCAATCCGCCGGAACGCTGCTACATCTGCAAGCGGTACCGCTTCGGCATGCTGGTGGCCATGGCCCGGCGGGAGGGATACGCGGTGGTGGCCGACGGCGGCAACGCGGACGATCACAAGGACTACCGCCCCGGCATCCGGGCGGCGCGGGAGCTGGGGGTGGTCAGCCCGTTGTCGGATCTGGGGCTCACCAAGCAGCGGGTGCGGGCGGCGAGCCGGATGCTGGGCCTGCCCGGATGGGACCGGCCCGCCATCGCCTGCCTGGCCTCCCGCATCCCCTATCACAGCCCCATTGCGGCGGAAAAGCTGCAAAGGGTGGACGCGGCAGAGGATTTTCTGCGGGAGCGGGGCCTGTCGCCCGGCCTGCGGGTGCGCCATCTGACGGAAGAGGCCGCCGCCATAGAGCCGGCCCCCGGGGACGCGGCCCGGCTGCTGGAGAATGATTTGCGGGAGGCGGTGATCGCCTTTTTCAAGCAACTCGGGTTTGCCCGCGTCACCCTCGATCTGGAGGGCTACCGGATGGGCAGCCTCAACAGCGCCATACCAACGGAGTGAAAGGTATAAATAATGGATACCAAACTGCTCAAGGAACTGCTGGAAAATGTCCATTCTGGCCGCCTGGCCCCGGATGCGGCCATGCGCGCCCTGCGGAACCTGCCCTTCGAGGATCTCGGGTACGCCCGCATCGACAACCACCGGTGCCTGCGAAACGGGGCGCCGGAGGTGATCTACTGCGAGGGCAAGAGCCAGGACCAGATCAAGGGCATCGTGGAGCGGATGGCGCGGCATCACGACAACATCATGGCCACACGGGCCACCGCGGCGGTCTTCGACGCCATCCGGGAGGTGACGGATAAGTGCGTTTACAAGGAGATGGCCCGCATCGTCATCGTCAATCCCGCCACAACCGAGGCCCGGGGGCACATCGCCGTGGTGAGCGCCGGCACGTCTGACATCCCGGTGGCCGAGGAGGCTGCCGTCACCGCCGAGGTTCTGGGGAACCGGGTGAGCCGGATCTATGACGTGGGCGTTGCCGGCATCCACCGGCTGCTGGCGGTGACCGGCGAGCTTTTTACCGCCAACGTGGCCGTGGTGGTGGCGGGCATGGAAGGAGCCCTTGCCAGCGTGGTGGGGGGCCTGGTGTCCTGCCCCGTGATCGGCGTGCCCACCAGCATCGGATACGGGGCCAGCTTCGGGGGCGTTGCGGCGCTTCTGTCCATGCTCAACTCGTGCGCCTCGGGGGTGTCGGTGGTCAATATCGACAACGGGTTCGGCGCCGGGTATCAGGCGTCCCTCATCAACCGGCTGGCCGCCCGTGGCGCGGAGGGCAAAACGGCCGAGGCAGGGGAAACGGGCGAAGAGGACAAACCTCAATCAATCGGAGTCGGCCATCCATGAA
>JAABTE010000426.1 GCA_011390035.1 Desulfobacteraceae bacterium
CTGCGCAACGGCCGACGGGGCATGCTGGGCGGTGATCAGCTCAAACCTGCGCTTTATCATCTTCGGCCTGTACCCCCACGATCTTCAGTGGCGGCCCCTGATCGGCATGGCCCTTCTGGCGGGAATGCTGCTGTACAGCCGGGACCGGCGGCGATGGAGCCGGAGCCTCGGCTACGCCTGGCTGGCGGCGCTGTTTCTCATGGGCTGGCTGCTGCGGGGCGGAATCCTGGGCTTGAAGGGGGTGGAAAGCGCCCTGTGGAGCGGGCTGCCCCTGACCCTGCTGCTGTCGGTCTTCGGCATGGTGGCGGCCTACCCGCTGGGGGTTCTGCTGGCCCTGGGGCGGCGGACGCGGATGCCGGCCATCAAGAGCCTGTGCGTGGTCTATATCGAGATGATCCGGGGCGTGCCGTTAATCAGCCTGCTGTTCATGTCTTCGGTGATGTTTCCCCTGTTTTTGCCCGAGGGCCTCACGGTCAACAAGATCCTGCGGGCCCAGGCGGCCATCATCCTGTTCACCGCCGCCTATATCGCCGAGGTGGTCCGGGGAGGGCTGGCGGCCATTCCCAAGGGCCAGTACGAGGCGGCCGAGTCTCTGGGGCTTAACTATTACCAGCAGACGCGGCTGATCATCCTGCCCCAGGCATTAAAGATCGTCATTCCGCCCACGGTGGGCATTTTGATTTCGGCCTTCAAGGACACCTCTCTTGTGGTGATCATCGCCCTGTACGACCTGCTCAAGACCACCCAGTCGGTGTTGTCCAACCCCCAGTGGATGGGCTACTCGGCGGAGGCCTATATCTTCATCGCCATGATCTATTTTATCTGCTGCTTTTCCATGTCCAACTACAGCCGGCGGCTGGAAAGGGAGCTGGGAACCGGAAGCCATTGAAAGAAGAAACGAAAGCGCCAGTTGGAGAACCCATCATCCGGATTGTCGGGATGCACAAGTGGTTCGGGGATTTCCATGTACTCAAGGATGTCAACCTGGCGGTGGCCCGCCAGGAGCGGATCGTCATCTGCGGCCCCTCCGGGTCGGGCAAATCGACCCTGATCCGGTGCGTCAATCGCTTAGAGGAGCATCAGCAGGGCCGGATCATCGTCGATGACATCGAGCTGACCAACAACATCAAGAACATCGAGAAGATCCGCGCCGAGGTGGGGATGGTGTTCCAGCACTTCAATCTCTTTCCCCACCTGTCCATCCTGGAAAATCTCTCCCTCGGCCCCATATGGGTGCGCAAGGTTCCCCGAAGGGAGGCCGAGGAGACGGCCATGTACTACCTCGAAAAGGTCCACATCGCCGAGCAGGCCCTGAAGTATCCGGGCCAGCTATCCGGCGGCCAGCAGCAGCGGGTGGCCATCGCCCGGAGCCTGTGCATGAAGCCCAAGGTGATGCTCTTTGACGAGCCCACCTCGGCCCTGGACCCGGAGATGGTGAAAGAGGTGCTGGACGTGATGATCGAGCTGGCCGAAGAGGGCATGACCATGATCGTGGTGACCCACGAGATGGGGTTTGCAAGAAGCGTGGCCCACCGGGTGCTGTTCATGGACTTCGGCCGGATCGTGGAGGAAAATGATCCGGAAAGCTTCTTTGACAATCCCCGGCACGAGCGGACCCAATTGTTCCTGAGCCAGATCCTGCACTGAGGGCAATATGAATTAGCTCGCGCTTATCAACCGACGCCCGGCCGAATGGCCGGGGGATTTATTCCCCGGCGGCGTCCGAAGCCTACGCCACATCCTCCGGAGACAGGTCCAGCGGCTCCGTGAATTCCGCGCCCACCACATGGTCGGGAAAGTGGGCGCGCACAACCACCGCCCGCCGGGCCTTTCGCCCGCCGGGCAGATTCAGTTCCACGAAAATCCGCTCCCCCTCTTTCACGCTGGAATCGTCCTCCAGGCGGGCCTTGAAGCCGGTCCGGGACAGATCCAGGATGATCAGCGGCATTCCCAGGTCCGCCGGGTCCCGGCCCCAGCGGCCCGGCAGATGGGTGTCGATGCGGTAGCAGGTCCGCCGCTCCAGGCGGATGGTGTGTTCCTCGCCGCACTTGATGCAGACGTGCTGAAACCGCACCGGCGGCTCCATGTGACGATAGGCCGCGACATCCAGATAGCCGGAGGCGTCGCAGGCGGGGCAGACGAACATCGCCCGCCCCCTGCTGTCCGTGAAGATCTTGCGTTCTGTCATGAATTCGGTTCCCCTGAATCGGATATCCGGCACAGGATATCAGTCATCGAATATCAGCCATCGGATTTCGGGGAACAGCTTACCATTTCTCCAGAAAAGCGTCCAGTTCCGCGGTCGGTATTTTTTCCACCGCCGTTTGCCCCAG
>JAABTE010000427.1 GCA_011390035.1 Desulfobacteraceae bacterium
GCGGCGAAAAAGCTGCCGGCCTCAACCTCCGGCATGGGGACGCAGTGGGCGGTTCTCAGGGCCGTCATCTCCGGGGTGTCCGCGGGGAGGTTTTCCATGATGATCCGCAGGCCGGCCCGGCTGTCGCCAAGGGGACCGGTGACGCAGATCCGGTCGCCGGGGCAGGCGCCGCTCCGGTAGCGGATTTCGTCGGCCCGGGCCTCGCCGGTCAGGGTGATGTTGATGAAAAGATCAGACCGGGAGCCGGTGGTGTCGCCCCCGAGGATGTTGACATTGTATTGCCCGGCCAGCCGATCCATGCCCTCGTAGAGGGCCTCCAGGTAATCCAGCGGGCAGTCCGCCGGCAGGGCGACGCTCACGAACGCCTCCCGGGGAGCCGCGCCCATGGCGGCCATGTCCGACAGGTTGACGGCCATGCATTTGTGGCCCAGCTCTTCCCCCGTCACGCGATCCCGCAGGAAGTGAATTCCCTCCACCATCATGTCCGCCGTCACCACCGCCACCCGGTCCGGACTTATGGAAAAGACCGCCGCGTCGTCCCCCGGCCCCTGAATCACCCCGCTGGGCCGGTTCAGCCCGCCGCCGGCCGTTTTCCCCAGCATCCGCCGGATGAAGCCAAACTCGCCGATGTCGGCCAGCCGCTCGCCTTGGATTTTCTTTTCTCCCCCGTTCGCGGTCATGGTTCGTTGCCGCTTTCCATGATCCGGCATTCCGCGGCCAGGCGCTCCGGCGTGAGGGCGTACAGGGCGTCCAGCAGGGCGGGGCGGAAGGCGCCGGGGCCGGCGGCGCACCTGGCCGCCTTTTCGCCGGCCAGGCCCAGGTAGGCCAGGGCCGTGGCCGTGGCCCGGGTCACGTCCTGGTCCACGGTCATGAAGGCGGCCACCAGGGCCGTTGCGGCGCATCCGCAGCCGGTGATCCGGCTCATGAGCGGATGGCCGTTGGCGATCCGGGCGGCCCGAACGCCGTCGGTTACGAAATCGACCTCCCCGGTGACGGCGATGGGGATGGCGCAGGATTTGGCCAGCGACCTGGCCCGGGCCTGGGCCTGGGCCACGGGATGGCGGGCGTCCACGCCCCGGCCGGCGTCGCCGCCGGCAAGGCAGATGATCTCGCTGGCGTTGCCCCGGATCATCCGGATGGCGGTGGTGGCCATCAGGCGGCGGGCCGCGGCGCTTCGGGCGGCGGCGGCGCCGACGCCCACCGGGTCCATCACCACCGGCTTTCCCATCACCGACGCCCGCCGGCCGGCGGCCACCATGGCAGACAGCCGGCGGGGCGTGAGCGTGCCGATGTTCAGCGCCAGGGCGTCGGCCCGGGAGGTGATCTCCTCCACCTCGCTCTCGTCATGGGCCATCACGGCGGAGGCGCCCGCCGCCAGCAGGGCGTCGGCCACAAAGGCCAGCGATACCAGATTCGAAACGCAGTGGACCAGGGGCGCGTTGCGCCGGAGGCTTTCCAGGTTCCGGGCCGCCTGGTCCGTCCACCTGACGCCCATGCTACGCCGCCTTTCCACGGGGAATCATCCTGATCGCCACCACCAGGATCGCCGCGGCGGCCAGCAGGACCCCGCCCAGCAACGGCCTGTACAGTATCCAGGCGAGGGCGATCACCAGCATGGAAAACGCCGCGGCGATCAGAAAGGAGATGATCCCGATGCCGCTTTCCGCCAGGTTGCCCAGGAAGGGCACCACGTCCAGGACCACGGAGAGGGGCTTTAACATCATGCCGATGCCGATGAGCATCAGCAGAAAGCCGCCCACCCGCAGGCCCCAGGTCATCATGGTGTTCTGCTGGCCGGCGGACTTGAAGATGTCGTCCGGCGTCTGGATGCCGGTGTTGAACTCCTCGATGGCGCCGGTTCGGGTCTGATAGGGGGCGAAGGTGTCGCCCTGCTGCATGGCCACCACCGTCACCTCCCCGGGCCGCACCACGCTGTAGCGCACCCGCAGATCGCCGATGCGCGGGTTCATGGGATCGGCGCCGATGTAATAGCCGCCGTCATCGAGCCGGGTCCGGGTCCGAATGGCGGCGGGAATGGCGGCGGAGATGGTGTTAACGGGCAGGGGCTCGTAGTTGCCGAGCCGGTCGATCAGCCGGGGGGGCAGGCGGAAGGCGCCCAGCGTCACGCGGTCGGCCGTCTCCACCCGGCTTTCCACGGGCATCCGCTGGGGGTTGGAATGGCCCTCCGGGACCTTGAACGACCGCGAGTCGATCAGCCGCTCCGACCAGTCCGGCGAGTAGGTGTATTCGGTGGTGGTCACCTCCTTGCCGCCCAGCTTCTTTTCATTTTTTGATGTGGAGCGCTC
>JAABTE010000428.1 GCA_011390035.1 Desulfobacteraceae bacterium
CCGCCGATCAGACCATCGGAGGAGACCTTTTCCTGATGGACGGAACGGTGGACCTGGACGGTCGCACGCTGAACATTGACGGCAACCTGATCCAGACCGGCGGCGCGTTGCGGCCCAACGCCGGCCGTCTGACGGTGGGCGGCGATTATTGGCTGGGAAACCCCGGCGCCATGGGAGAGGCGATTTATGCCCCCGCCCTGTTGAATATGACTCGAACCGAGGACAGGGTTTCCGTCGGCGGCGATTTCGTCATGCAGAGCTGCCTGAGCCATACCGGGCTGCTCACCGCGGGCACCCTCGAGATCGGCGGGAATTTCACCCAATCCCATCTGAAGCTGTGCGATGCCGGCGCGCCGGGCAGCAATTTCGACACCATGGGCGATTTCAAGGTGGTCCTGTCGGCGGCCGGCGATCCGGTGGCGCGGTTTGAAAACCCGTCCATGGCCCATTTCCAGATACTGGAGATCACCGATGGCGACGCCGGCTCGCTTTCTCTGATCACGCCGGTGGTTGTCACCCGCTCGCTTATCGCGCCCCCCGGCCTGCTGGTGGCCGGCGCGAGCCATATGATTCCCTCCGGCGCGGCGGAGCTGGTGAATGGATGGCCCCGGGACATCACCGTGGGGCCGCCGGGATCCGACTGGACGCTCCAGTCCGACACCACCATTGGCGGCTGGCTCTTTTTCACCGGCGGCCGGCTCGACCTGAACGGCTTCACCCTTACGGTTTCGGGCGATATGATCCATTCGGGCGGGGATCTGCTGGTGAACGGCGGCCATCTGGAGGTGATGGGAAATTACCTGATCCGTAGGCCGGAGCCCAATGGCGGCTTTTCCGCCAGCGAGGGCCGGCTTACCATGTGGCGCCCGGAAGACAGGGTGACCGTGGGGGGGGATTTTTTCATGCAGAGCTGTCGGAACCATGGGGGACGGCTCAACGATGGCATCCTTACGGTAAAGGGGGATTTTCTTCAGCGCATGGCCACCCTGTGCGGCAACGCCGAGGTGGGCACCAATTTCGACGCCGGCGGCAACCACCAGGTGATTCTGGCCGGGGAATCGGAGCAGCGGGTGTGGTTTGACAGCCCGCCGGCCACGCCCGCCGGGTTCAATATCCTGATCCTGGAGAACACAGCCTGGAGCGGCGTGATATTCGAAACGACGGTGACGGTGGAGACCCTTTTCGATCATAATGGGAACCATTTTACCCTGACGCAGCCGGGTTATTTCGCCGATTTCGACGGGGATGGATACCCGGACTACCGGGACGCCTACCCCCGGGATCCCGCCCAATGGGACGCGGAAAAGCCGGGCTATGGCAATGTCAATGACGATGCGGTTCTGGACCTGGCCGACGCCCTCATTGCCCTGCGGGTGGCCGCGGGCATCGGCGTTCCGGCCGATCTGAATCCGGCGGCGGACGTGGATGGCAATGATCGGATTGATCTGGCCGAGGCGATCTTCGTTCTGGAAACGCTGTCGGGGCTGCGGCCCTGACGGGCGGAAAAGGTGATCGGGGCGCTCCGGGAAGCGCTGGGGGCCATTCCGTGGGATCTGGCGCCGGCCTATGCGTGGCATCGGCTGCCACTGGCCCTGATGTTTGCCAGCGGTTTTCTGATCTATCGGCTGCTGGTTGTCACCGGCATGGGGGAGGTCTTCGTGATGTGGAGCCTGCGCCGGGGCGGCGGCCGGCCAAGCCGGCTGCTGCTGTACATCATGGTCGCGGCGGCGCTCTTGTCCTTTTTTATCCCCAACGCGGTGACGGTGCTGATCCTGCTTCCGGTACTCAAGACGATCGACGCGGACATGGCCGCCCGAACGGGAACGCCGATGACCACGCCCCTGACCCTGTCGGCCATATACGGGGCCAACATCGGCGGCATGGGATCGCTCATCGGCAGCCCGGCCAACCTGGTGCTAATCGGCGCCCTGGACCTGATGCGGGTGCCCGGAAGGGAGGCAATCGGTTTTCTGAGCTGGTTTTTATGGTCGATTCCGCTGGTGATCGCCATGTTGCTGGCGGGCTGGGCGCTGGTGTGCCTTATCGGGGCGCCATGGCGGCGACCTGTCGCAGGCCTTCGCCCGGGGCCGGCGGGCGAGCCGCACGATGATTCGCCCGGCCATCCAACAGGCGCGGCGCGGAGTGCCTCGCCGGACATGACGCCGGGAATGACACTCGGAATGGCACCGGAAATGACGCCAGGAATGACACCGGGAATGACACCGGGCATGGCACCGGGCATGGCACCGGGCATGACGCCGAGAATGACACCGGATCA
>JAABTE010000429.1 GCA_011390035.1 Desulfobacteraceae bacterium
AAGGAGCGAGGGGATATGCGGAACCGATTGCATCTGAAATCCAGGAACGCCGACGGACGGAGGCGGCCATGACCGCGCCGGAGGGCGGCATCTCCGGCAGCGTGCCGGCGGAAGGCGGCATCTCAGGCGACGGGCCGTTGTCGGGCGGCATCAGCGGCGGGTGGGCCGGCTGGGCCTGGATGGCCGGCTTCGCCGGTTTGGCGGCCCTGGGGGCCATGGGGTTTTTCTCCCAGCTCCACGGGGCTCATCCGGAGCGGGCCTGGCGGGCCTATCACATCAACTTCCTGCTCTGGTCGGCCATGGCCCAGGGGGGGTTGCTGTTTTCCATCATCATGCATCTGACAAGCGCCCGGTGGACCCGGAGGCTGTCGAGCCTGGCCGAATCCATGGCCGCCTTCTTTCCCGTCTCCCTGGCGCTGTTCATCGCGCTGTTCATCGGCAGGGAGGCGCTGTTTCCGTGGCTCAACCAGGATCTGCACGGCAAGGAGGCGTGGCTCAACATGCCTTTCCTGTTCACCCGGGATCTGATCGGATTTCTGATCCTTTACGGGCTCGGATTCGGATATATCTACTACGCGCTGAAAGACAAGATCGATCCGGCATCGGCGGGATGGGCGGCCCGAACGATTCTGCGAATTGGAAAGGGCGGGGATTCGGGGGCCGGCGGTGCGCCGGGTTTAGCGCAGGCCGGCGGCGATCGCTCGGCGGATCGCTACAGGATGACAGTGCTGGCGGTCCTGTACGCCCTGGCCTACGCCATCGTGCTGTCCCTGGTGTCCTTCGATCTGGTGATGAGCATGGACCCGCACTGGATCTCCACCCTCTTCGGCCCCTACTCCTTTGTAAAGGCCTTTTACCTGGGGCTGGGGGCGCTGCTGATTCTGGCGTCCCTCTCCCACCTGATCCACGGGGACCGGTCGGGGCTCACTTCCGCCAATTTTCACGACCTGGGCAAGCTGTTCTTCGGCTTCTGCCTGGTGTGGGCCGATTTCTTTTACTGCCAGTTCGTGGTGATCTGGTACGGCAACATACCAGAGGAGACCCACTATGTGATCCAGCGCACTGCCACGGCCCCCTGGGAGCAGTTGGCCTGGACCGTCTTCATCGTCTGCTTCGTCGCGCCCTTTTTCATACTGCTGAACAAGAAGGTCAAGACGAAGCCCGCCTTCATGATGGTCCTTTCGGCCGTGATCATCGCCGGGCTGTGGCTGGAACACCTGCTGCTGCTGGGGCCGGCCTGGCAGGCCCACCCGGACCGGCTGCCCATCGGGCTGTCGGAGGGGGTGATCACCCTGGGCTTTTTCGGGCTGATGGCGCTGGCCGTGCGCTTTTTCCTCAATCTGTTTCCGGAGCTGTTCCGGGCGGCGGAAGGGAAGACTGACTGATGGATATCCCCACCACCCTCAAAAACATCGGGGCGGGCGCCTCGGAAAACCGGGCGACGATCGCGCTTACCTTCCTGAGCGTGGCGCTGACGGCGGCCTTTCTTTATCTTTTTTACGTGCGGCCGGCCGCGTCCCTGGGCCCGGAGCAACCGATTCCCTTCAGCCATCGGGTCCACGCCGGCGACAAGGCCATCGCCTGCCAGTTCTGCCATTCCTATGTGGGCCGGTCGGCCTTTCCGGGGATTCCGCCGGTGGAAAAGTGCCTCTACTGCCACAACTACATCATCGCCGGCCACCCGGAAATCCAAAAGGAGCACCAGTACTTCAACACCAACACCCCCACCCCGTGGGCCAAGGTGACGTATCTGCCGGAACACGTCTTTTTCAAGCACATCCGCCACATCAAAAAGGATGTAGCCTGCGCCGAGTGCCACGGCGCCGTGGAGCGGGCGGATCGCCTGGACCGGCGGGTCTTTCTCATGGGCTTCTGCATCGACTGCCATCAGCGGCGCCAGGCGCCCATAGGCTGCTGGCTGAGCTGTCACAACTGATCCGAAGGAGACAAACGGCGTGTCCATCTCATCGCAACCTCCCAATCCTTCTCACGAAACGGCCCCAGGGGCATCCGGGGGACTGCCCGATTCTTCTTGCTCCGGCGGGGCGTCCAGTGGACCATTCAGTGGACTCAGTGGACCAAGTGGACCAAGTGGACCAAGTGGATCGGCCAGTGGACCGGGCAATGGACCGGACGGCGGGGGAACCGGTGGGGGGGGCGCCGCCGGGACGGCGAGCGGCCACCTCCACGCAACGGCGGCCGCCTTCTGCCTGACCGCCGGCTTCTGGATGATGGTGGCCACCTTCATGGGCCTT
>JAABTE010000044.1 GCA_011390035.1 Desulfobacteraceae bacterium
GGCGGCAGCACCCAAGGCCGAGGCCAAGCCCGCCCCGGCGGCGGCGGACACCGAGGCCGACAAGGCAAAGCAGCAGGCCGCCAGGGAGGCCGAGGAGCAGGCCCGCCAGAAGGCGGAGGTTGATGCCAAAGCCAAGGCCGAGGCGGACGCCAAGGCAAAGAAAGAGGCCGATGCCAAGGCCCAAAAGGACGCTGCGGAAAAGGCCAAAAAGGATGCCGCCGATAAGGACAAGGCGGCCGCGGATGCCCGGGAGGCCGAGGAAGCCAGAATCCGCGAGGCCCGGGCCAAAGAGCGCGAGGCCCGTGGCGCCCATGGCGGGGCAAAGGCCGCGAAGGTGAGCAAGACGGCCTCGACAACGCAAAAATCCCCGCTGGACAAGATGATAGACCAGCTCGACAAGATTCACCGGCGGGCATAAGGACGAACGGCGTTTTTAAAAACGCTTTTTTAATAGGGTAAATATCCCATAACGATGAGGAGGAACCTCAGATGTCGGAAGTAAAAGCGAAGGTTGAAAAAGAAGCGAAAGTGGCCGATCCCGTGGCCGCTTCCATCGATCCGGCGACCCAGCAGATGCTGCGCCGCGCCCAGGAACTGGGCATCGACACGGTCTTTGACCGCGCCGTGAGCTTAAAGCCGTGCAACATCGGCATCCAGGGCATTTGCTGCAAGAACTGCGCCATGGGTCCGTGCCGCCTGCCGCTGCCCAAGAGCGGCATTGAGGGCGAGGACACCCGCAAGGGCCTTTGCGGCGCCACCCCCAACACCATCGCGGCCCGCAACTTCGCCCGCATGGTGGCCGCGGGCGCCGCCGCCCATTCCGATCACGGCCGCAGCGTGGCCGAGGTCTTCCTGTCCGTGGCCCGCAAGGAGAACAAGGACTACACGATCAAGGATCCGGAAAAGCTGCTGGCCATCGCCCCCCATTACGGCGTTGCAACCACTGTGGAAGTGGACGGCGAGACCAGGGATCGGGATTTTGACGAGATCGCCCTGGAGCTGGCCGAAGTGGCCCTGGGCGAGTGGGGCAAGCCGGAAGGCCAGTTGCTGAATCTCAAGCGCGCCCCCCAGCCCCTGTACGAGCGGTGGAACAAGATGGGCGAGTGCCCCCGCAATATCGACCGCGAGATCGTCGATATCATGCACCGCACCCACATGGGCGTGGATCAGGATTACAAGAACATCATCAAGCAATGCACCCGGGCCTCCCTGGCCGACGGGTGGGGCGGCTCCATGATCGCCACCGACCTGCAGGATGTCATGTTCGGCACCCCGTATCCGCTTCAGTCCGAGGCCAACCTCGGCATCATGAAGGAGGACCACGTCAACATCATCATCCACGGCCATGAGCCGATTCTCTCGGAGATGATCGTGGCCGCGGCCCAGTCCAAAGAGATGATCGACTATGCCAAGACCATCGGCGCCAAGGGCATCCAGCTCGGCGGCATCTGCTGCACCGGCAACGAGATTCTCCAGCGCCACGGCGTTCCGCCGGCCGGCACCTTCCTGCAGCAGGAGCTGGCCATTGTCACCGGCGCCTGCGACGCCATGGTGGTGGACGTGCAGTGCGTGTTCCAGAACCTGGCCAACGTGGCCAAGTGCTTCCACACCAAGCTGGTCACCACCCACCCGATGGCCCGCATGGAGCAGGACAATGTTATTCACATCGAGTTCGACGAGCATCATGCCATGGATGACGCCAAGCGGATCGTCAAGATGGCCATTGACAACTTCAAAAACCGCGGCGCCGAGGTGATGATTCCCAAGCAGAAGGCCACCCAGATCGCCGGCTTCAGCGTGGAGTCGATCAAGTACCACCTGGGCGGCTCCTTCCGGGGCGACTACTTCACACTGAACGACAACATCATCAACGGCCGCATCCGGGGCATCGCCGGCGTGGTGGGCTGCAACAATGCCCGCACCCGTCACAACGAGGCGCACATCATCCTGGTCAAGGAGCTGATCAAAAACGACGTGATCGTGCTGACCACAGGCTGCAACGGCATCGCCTGCGCCATGGAGGGCCTGCTCACCCCCGAGACCGCCGGCGTCTTCTGCGGCCCGGGCCTTGCCGAGGTCTGCGAGACCGTGGGCATCCCGCCGGTCCTGCACCTGGGCTCCTGCGTTGACAACAGCCGCATTCTGCTGGCGGCCACCGAGGTGGTCAAGGCCGGCGGCCTGGGCAAGGACATTCAGGACCTGCCCGCGGCCGGCGCCGCCCCCGAGTGGATGAGCGAGAAGGCCATTTCCATCGGCCAGTATTTCGTCGCCTCCGGCGTGTACACACTGTTCGGCGTAAGCCTGCCCGTCACCGGCGCCCCCGTCTTCCAGAACTACCTGTTCAACGAGCTGGAGAAGATCTACGGCGGCAAGTGGGATCTTGCGGTGGATCCGCTGGAGATGGCGGCCAAGATGATCGCCCACATAGACAAGAAGCGCAAGGCCCTGGGCATCGACAAGGCCCGGGAGCGGGTGCTCATGGACATGGCAGACCGTCAGAAGTTGGAGACCGCTTAATTCCCCCCCCGGCGTCCTTGCGGGCGCCGGGTTGAAACCAATAAAATCCTCAATGAAGGAGGAGTTTCAAAAATGTCGAGATTAGTTGCGTTCGCCGCCATCCAGGGTGGCTACAATATCGTTTCCAAGGTTGAGGGAAAATACAAAAGAGCCCTTCAGACCCATGACGCATCCACCAAGGTGGGCTTTCCCAACACCGCCTACTACCTGCCGGTGATCTACTCCCTGCTGGGCCTGAAGGTCGAGACCCTCGAGGACATCAAAAAGCCGCTGGACATCGCCCGCAAGCTGCTGCCCCCCCATGTCAAGGGCGCGCACCATCTGCCCTACCTGGGGCCCCTTCTGGACGCCGGCATGGCCGCCCTGTTCGCATTCGAGATCGAAGAGGCCATCCGCTACCTGGAGGACCCGGACTTCTACCTGCACTCGGAAGAGCCCGACATGGAAGCCGGCAAGATCTGGCTGGGCGCCGCCGATGACACCGTGTTCCGGAAAAGAGGCGTGGAGTTCGTTGACGGCTCGGCCCCGGGCTTTGCCGCCATCGTCGGCTCCGCTCCCAATCCGGAGATCGCCAAGATGATCGTGGAAGAGTACCAGAGAAGGTCCCTGTACATCTTCTGCGCGGCCAACCAGAACGGCACCACCGTCATCGAGCAGCTCATCGAAGCGGGCGTGCAGGTGGGATGGAACACCCGCATCGTGCCCTTCGGGCCGGACATCTCCTCGGCCATCTTCGCCCTGGGCTTTGCCAACCGCGCCGCCATGGCCTTCGGCGGCGTGCAGCCCGGCGATTACAAGAAGATGCTCAAGTACAACAAGGACCGGATCTTTGCCTTCGTCAACGCGCTGGGCGACGTGAACGCCGAGTGGGCCGCCGCGGCCGCAGGCTGCGTCAACTGGGGCTTTCCGACCCTTGCCGACACCGACATTCCCGAGATCCTGCCCACCGGCATCTGCACCTACGAGCACGTGGTGGCCAACGTCTCCCACGAGGATATGGTCCAAAGGTCGGTTGAAGTGCGCGGCCTGAAGGTAACCGTTTCCACCATCGACATCCCCTGCTCCTTCGGCCCGGCCTACGAGGGCGAGCGCGTGCGCGGCGCCGATCTGTACGCCCAGACCGGCGGCGGCAAGACCCAATGCACCGAGCTGGTGAAGATGGCCGAGATGAACGAGATCGAGGACGGCAAGGTGATCGTCCAGGGTCCGGACATCAAAGAGATCAAGCAGGGCGGCACCTTCCCGCTTGGCATCTATGTGCAGGTGGCCGGCCGCGAGATGCAGGCCGACTTCGAGCCGATCCTGGAGCGTCAGATCCACCATCTGATCAACTACATCCAGGGCATCATGCACATCGGGCAGAGGGACATCTCCTGGGTCCGGATCTCCAAGGCCGCCATCGAGAAGGGCTTTGCCCTGAAAGACATCGGCGTTGTGCTGCACGCCAAGTTCCATCAGGACTTCGGCAAGATCCTCGACAAGGTCCAGGTGACCCTGATGACCAGGAAAGAGGATGTGGACAAGCTCACCGAGCGCGCCCGGGGCGAGTACCGCACCCGCGACGAGCGCGTGGAGAAGATGCGGGACGAGGATGTGGAGACCTATTACTCCTGCACCCTGTGCCAGTCCTTTGCCCCCACCCACGTCTGCACCGTCAGCCCCGAGCGGACCGGCCTGTGCGGCGCCTACAACTGGATGGACTGCAAGGCCTCCTTCGAGATCAACCCCACCGGCCCCAACCAGCCCATTGAAAAGGGCGAGTGCCTGGACCCGAAGATGGGCCAGTGGAAGGGCGTCAACGATTTCATCAAGAAGGCCTCCCGGGGCGCCATCGATCATTATAACTTCTACTCCATGGTGCAGGCGCCCATGACCACCTGCGGCTGCTGCGAGTGCATCGCCGCCATGCTGCCCCAGTGCAACGGCGTGATGACCGTGAACCGGGACTACATCGGCGAGACCCCCTGCGGCATGAAGTTCACCACGCTGGCGGGCGTGATGGGCGGCGGCGCCTCTTCTCCGGGCTTCGTGGGCCACTCCAAGTTCAACGTCACCCAGGGCAAGTTCATCGTCGGAGACGGCGGCCTTCTGCGGATGGTCTGGATGCCCAAGAGCCTCAAGGAAGAGATCAAGGATCGCCTGATCAAGCGCGGCACCGCGATGGGCTATCCCAACCTGTACGACATGATCGCCGACGAGACCGTGGGCACCACCGAGGAGGAGATCCTGCCCTGGCTCAAGGAGAAGGGTCACCCCGCGCTGAACATGGAATCGCTGGTCGGATAACGCCGGCGGCGATACGAGGGGCGGCTTTCGGGCCGCCCCTTCCCATGCTTCAACCGTGGATACCATCATATATATAAGGAGATAAAAATGGCATTAACCGGTATTCAGATCTTCAAGCTCCTGCCGAAAACCAACTGCAAGGAATGCGGGGTGCCCACCTGCCTGGCCTTCGCCATGAACCTTGCGTCCGGTAAAGCGGAACTCGATGCCTGCCCATATGTTTCAGAAGAGGCCCGCGACAAGCTGGCCGAAGCATCCGCTCCGCCCATCCGGCCGGTCAAGATCGGGGCGGGCGTCCGCGCCTTTGCCGTGGGCGGCGAGACCGTGCTGTATCGTCATGAGAAGACCTTTTACAACCCCACCGCCCTGGCCGCCGTGATCTCTTCCGACATCGCCCCGGGCGACCTGGAAAAGAAGCTCAAGGTCTGGAACGCCTTTCAGTTCGAGCGGGTGGGCCTGAACCTGCGCCCGCAACTGGTGGCCTTGAAAGACGCCGGCGGCGACGCGGCCGCCTTCGGCCAGAAGGCCAAGATGATCGCCGAGACCTCCGAGTTCAACCTGGTGCTCATGACTGAAAAAGAAGACGTCATGAAGGCCGGCATCGAGGCGGCCGGCTTCAAGCGGCCCCTGCTGTACGCCGCCACCGAGGCCACCGCGGACGCATTCGGCAAGCTGGCCAAGGAAAACGACCTGCCCCTTGCGGTGAAGGCCGATTCCGTGGCGGCCCTGATCCCCCTCACCGAGAAGCTCACGGGCATGGGGTTAAAGGACCTGGTCATCGACGCCGGCGCCCGGGAAGTGAAAAAGGCGCTGGAGGACCAGGTGGTGATCCGGCGGGCCGCCCTCAAGCAGGCCAACCGCTCCCTGGGCTTTCCCACCATCGTCTTTCCCTGCGAGATGGCCGATAACCTGGACGTTGAGACCCTCATCGCCGGCATGTTCATCGCCAAGTACGGCGCCATCGTGGTGATGTCCGATTTCGCGGGCGAGAGCCTCTTCCCGCTGCTGCTAGAGCGGCTCAACATCTTCACCGACCCCCAGCGGCCCATGACCGTTACCGAGGGCATCTACGAGATCGGCTCGCCCAACGAGAACAGCCCGGTGCTGGTGACCACCAACTTCGCCCTGACCTACTTTATCGTTTCCGGCGAGATCGAGGGCAGCAAGGTGCCGTCGTGGCTGCTGATCAAGGACTCCGAGGGCCTGTCCGTCATGACCGCCTGGGCCGCCGGGAAGTTCGCGGGCGACGATGTGGGCGCGTTCGTCAAAAAGTGCGGCATCGCCGACAAGATCAAGCATCAGAAGCTGATCATTCCGGGCTACGCGGCCGCCATCGCCGGCGACGTGGAAGAGGAGCTGCCCGGCTGGACCATCACGGTGGGTCCGCGCGAGGCCGCGCACATCCCGGCCTTTCTGAAGAACAAGTAGATCCGAATCAACAGCACAGATCCGAATCGAATCCGGTCGCGGGGCGGCGGTTTTCCCGCCGCCTCCGATCCCACAGATCCCAACCGGGATGGGGAGGCGTTATGTATCTTATCGGCGAGAGCCTGAATGTGATTTCAAAGAAGATCGGCCGCGCGTACAAGGAGCGCGATCCCAAGCCGATCCAGGAAGAGGCCCTGTTTCAGAAGGAAAAGGGCATGGATTACATCGACATCAACCTCGGCCCGGCCAAGAAAGACGGCCACGAGCTGATGCCCTGGGTGGTCAAGACCGTCCAGGAGGTGGTGCCGGACGTGCCCCTGGCCCTTGATACATCCAACATCGACGCCATTGAGGCGGCCCTGAAGGTGTACAAGCGCGCGCCGGGAAGCCCCGCGCCCCTGGTCAACTCAATCATGGTGCGGCCGGAGCGGTATGAGCGCATGGTGCCCATCGCCGCGGAGCACGAGGCCGACTTCATCCTCCTGCTGTGGGGCCCCGACGGCCTGCCCCGGGACGAGAACGAGCGCGCCGCCCTCTGCGTGGAGCTGGCCTACTTCGCCAACGAGGCGGGCATTCCCAACGAGCGCATCTGGGTGGACGGCATCGTTACGCCGGTGAACATCCAGCAGCCCCAGCTCATCAGCCTGATGGAGTTCATGAAGATGCTGCCGGACATGATGCCGGGCGCCAAGAGCACCTGCGGCCTGTCCAACATCTCCAACGGCCCGCCGGACCACCTGCGGCCGATCCTGAACCAGACCTACATGGTGATGCTGGAGCGCTGCGGCATGTACTCGGTCATCTCCGATCCGCTGGATGAGCGGCTCACCGAGATCGCCAAGGGCAAGCGGCCGGACATCGTGGAGCTGATCCACAAGGAGATGGACGGCGAGGGCCCGGATCGGTCCACCCTCTCAAAGGAGATGATAGACTACGCCAAGACCGTGGACGTCATCCTCGGCCGGACGCTGTATTCGGATTCCTGGCTGGAGGTCTAGGCGAGATTTTGCCTCAAGAGCGATGCCTTTCCCTTTTCGGAAAGGCATCGGGCGGCCCGGCCGGAAGATGGCCGGGCCGTCTTTATTCACAATCAATCATTCTCCCTGAACCCCGGCTCCTGGAACGGGATCGGCGGCGGCGCCCCCTCCAGAGTAAAACCTCCCCCGCCCGTCTGCGTGGGCAGATCCGCCTCCCGCCACCGGCTCCACCCGTTCTCCAGATACCGGACGTTTTCAAACCCCACCAGATAAAGCCGCTCGGCCAGGGCCCGGGCCAGGGCGCAGGTCACCCCGTCGCAGTAGGTGATGATGAGAGTCTCCGGCGCCGTCCGGTCGATGAATTCATCCACCCATTCCTCGAACCGGTTCAGGGCCAGGCAGGCCGCCCCCTCGATGTGGCCCGCCGCGTAATCCTCCCCGGGCCGGGCGTCGGCGAACAGGGCCGACCGCTCCTCGAAGAAGGTTCTAGCCTCGGCCAGGGGGATGGGGCGGTAGGGGGCCTCCGGCCCCTCGGCGCCATCGCCCCCCGGCCGCCAGGCGAATATGCCGATGCCGCCGGGCCGGACGCTGTTGACCACCAGGGCCAGCGCCACGGAAACGGCCAGGATGAAGAGCGTTTCGCTTGCGGTTCTTCGGATCGTATTTTCCAGGTTGGAGCGTCTTGCCATATTTGGAATGCCTCGGATATATGTCGGATCTCCCTTGCCCGTGAGATCGGATTTATGATAATGTGGTACGGATTCACACGCTATTCATGGAAGGATCAGTCACCGTGATCAAGTCATCCGCGCTCGAGGCCAATCTGGCCAGCTATCATTTCGATGTGGCGATGGACCCCAGATACGCGCCGATTCAGTCGGCGCTGTCCCGCTATTACGGCATCATGGAGGGGGTCGGCACCTTTCTCAAGGAGCTGTCCCACCCCCTGAAAAACTGGCAATTCATCGTGCGGGAGTGCCGGGGCTATTCCCTCAACTACTTTCACCTGCTCAAGGCCCACGAGCAGGGGCCCGCCGCCGCCGCCCTGTTTATCGAGATCTTCATAGACGTGCTCGGCGCCCCCGCGGACGCGGAGACCAGGTCGGACGCGGTGGACAATCTGCTGCTGTTCATCCAGAAGATCATCAAGGAGTCGGGGGATCGGCTCATCGATTTTTTGCCCGTTGTCCAGTCGGCCTGTGACGCCATCCATGGTTTCAACGATACCGATTTTTTTCTGTTTGTAAAGAGTTATTACCAGATCAACCGCCTCGCGGCCCTTCACCTGAAGGCCCTGGCCGAGCGGGGGCTGCTGGAAGACCTTGGGCCGGAAAGCCCGCCTGCGGCCGCCGACGATGACCCGCAAGGGGCCGCCTCGAAGGTCGGCGCGTCCCTCGACGCACTGTGGCGCCTGACTGCCCGTTACTACCGCGCCCATTTCCAATACTGGCTGAGCCAGCCTGGCCCCTTGATCTGGTTTGAAAAGGAGATCGGCGAAACGACCGAGACGGCCCGTTATCGGCCACTGTTCGATACCATTTCCCATGATCACGCGCGGCGCCGGCGGGATGAGCTGGCCGCCATCGCCGGCCCCGATGCCCGGGGGGAGGGCGGCGGGCGGCGGGGGCCGGCTGAGATATCCGAGCGCATCAACGCCCTGCTCGCCCTGCCCGGATACAGCCATTTCGTGGAGGAGTACCGGGAGATGCCCCGCCGCCTATGGGGGGCCGGGGAGAAGATCGGCAAGGGCAATCACTGGAAGGTGCTGTTTTTGTTTCATATCATGAACGTCATGGGGCTGTCCGTCATCCACGAGGACGCGCTGCGGGACATCAACCGCACCCTGAGCTGGCTCATCACCCATGAAAAGCACATGAACCTGGAAAAGCTGATCCGCAAGACCTTTTCCCTCCTTTCCGGCCGCATGGCCGAGTTTCCCTCCACCGCCCTCAACTGCGTGCTCAACATGGGAAAGGGGGTGTATCAGACCGATGACAGCGAGCTGATCAATTTTTTCATCGACGAGGTGATCGACCTGGGCTTTCAGGCCCCGCGCGTCGGCGGCGTGGGCAATGACTGGCAGATCCAGGTCAACCCGGCCCACATACTGAACATCCGGACCTGGCTGCGGCTCATCGAGACCAAGCCCAGGTGGTCCACCCGGCTGCTGTCGGCCCTGATCATCCACCTGACCCTGTGCGGCGTGTTCGTGCGGGACACGGACCTGTTTCCCCGGGACATCACCTCGATGCTCAACAGCCCGGTGGAGCCGGTCTACAGCCTGGTCAAGCAGCTCGCCCGGCTGTTTCCGGTATATTTCAACGACATCGGCGCCGAGGGGGAGCTGCGGGACATCTCCACCCAGATCGACGAGATCTCCCACCGCAAGGACACCCTGATCCACTTTCTGCGAAAGCAGATCCACGTGGAGAGCAGCAACCGCATAGTCGGGTTCATGGGAGGCGTGCTGCGCCTGTGGGCCGGGGCGGACAAGGCGGAGGTTGCCCCCTATCTGCCCCCCAGCATTTATGAGGAGGTGGACCCGGAAGGGCCGTTCATGAAAGGCGTGCGGACCGTGGTTTCCGGTCTTGCGGCCGAGGGCGTGGCCATCCCGGAGGATCTGGCCGGCCTGAGCCAGGAGCGCCTGGCCGAGCTGCTGGAGCGGATCGGCCGGCGGGAGCCGTCTGTCACGGCCGATGACATCGAGCGGGTCCGTCTGGCTGCGATCCTCTACCGGATCCTCCACCAGAAGTACGACCCGTCCCTGTTCCGCTCCGAGTCCCTGCTGGAGGCCTACCTGTCAAAGCTCCAGTGCGAGGCGTTTCCCAGGATCGAAAAGCTAAAAAGGGCGGTGAGCGACCGGGATCTGAAAAGCCGGATCTTCGGCATGCTCGACTACCTGGAGGAGCTGAAAAAGCTGGTTGTCTCCCCCCAGACCTTCGAGGCCCGGGAGGACATCTACAAAAAGCGCCACTTCACCGTGGACATCCCCTCCATGTACGGCAGCTACCGGGAGGCCAAGTTCGACGCCCTGGGCCTGACCTTCCGGGTGGAGGCCTACCTGAACGTGCTATTCGAGCAGCTCATAGACAACATCGACCTGAGCCTTGTCACCAAGGCCACCTTTTACCAGATCTACGACAAGCTGATCCTGTTCGACAAGGCGCTTCGGGTGGACGGCATGAACTCGGTGGAATTTCAAAGCCGCCTGGATCTGCTGGCCCACTCCCTGGACGCCGAGGGCTTCACCTTCACCCAGTATCTGGACATCTTCAAGGGCTTTGCCCAGTCGGTGAAAAACATCATCGCCGACTATTTCAACAACATCCACGAGGAGAACCTGGACCGGGTGCTGGCCGCTCTGCCCCTGGATCAGGTCCAGCCCCGCTATCTGCCCCGGGGGCTCGCCGAATTCCCCGAGGAGAACCGGGAGAATCTGCGCCATTCCATCACCGAGGTCTTTTTCCGGGAGAAGATCTCCGCCTGCCTTGGCCTTCAGCAACTGGACCGGTTCTTGAGCCGCATCCTCAACACCCTGTTCCACCAGTCCTACAAGCTGCCCTCGGATCGGCTGCGCGTGCTGCTCAACTATGATCCGTACCGGGCCATGATGTCGATCCTGGAGCCCAAGAGCAACGCGGCCGGCATCATCTACCTGGGCAACAAGGGCTTTAACCTGGTCAAGCTGCGCAACTTCGGCCTGCCGGTGCCCCCGGGCTTCATCATCACCACCGAGGTCTTCCGGTGCTGGACCATCGTGGACGCCTACGGCCCGGCCCAGGAGAACTTCCGGGAGCAGGTGGCCGGCCACATATCCAGCCTGGAAAAGATCAGCCGCCGCCGGTTCGGAGACCCGGAGGACCCGCTGATTTTGTCGGTGCGCAGCGGCTCGTCCATCTCCCAGCCCGGCATGATGGACACCTTCCTGGATGTGGGCATGAACGAGGCCATCGCCGAGGGCCTGGCCGAGCGCTCCGGCAACCAGTGGTTCGCCTGGGACTGCTACCGCCGCTTCCTCCAGTGCTGGGGCATGGGCCACGGCATGAAGCGGGACGAATTCGACTCGGTCATCAAGACCTTCAAGGATTTGTGGAACATCCCATATAAAAAGGGTTTTCCCGGCGCCATGATGCGCTCCGTGGCCCTGGCCTACAAGGATCTCATCGAAAAGCAGGGCGTCGAGATCGCAGAGGACCCCTTTGATCAGCTCATGGTTGCCATCAAAATGGTCTTTCAGTCCTGGGATACGCCCAAGGCCCAGGCCTACCGGCGCATCATGGGCATCTCCGACGACTGGGGCACTGCGGTGACCGTGCAGGCCATGGTGTTCGGCAACCGGTCGCTCGAGTCGGGCACCGGCGTTTTTTTCACCCACAACCCACGCTGGCCCGGCGACGACAGCATCCGCCTGTGGGGCGATTTCACCACGGGCAACCAGGGCGAGGACGTGGTCTCGGGCCTTGTCAACACCATGCCCATCTCCATCAGCCAGCAGAACATCGAGATGCGGGACACGGACACGACCCTGGAGACCCATTATCCGGAGATCTACCGCACCCTCAAGGGCTGGGCGGAAGACCTGATCTACAAGAAAAGATGGAGCCCCCAGGAGATGGAGTTCACCTTCGAAAGCGCCCGGGCCGAGGACCTGTACCTGCTCCAGACCCGGGACATGGCCATCCGGGAGCGAAAGCGCGTAATGCCCGCCCGCCCCGTCCATATGCCCGAGGAGCGGCGCCTGGGCCACGGCATCGGCGTCAGCGGCGGGTTGATGAGCGGCCGGATTGTCTTTACCCTGGAAGACATCGACCAGTGGCGAAAGACCGAGCCCAAGACCCCCCTGATCCTGCTGCGCTCGGACACGGTGCCCGACGACATCCGGGAGCTGAACGCCGCGGACGGCATTCTCACCGCCCGGGGGGGGCTCACGTCCCATGCCGCGGTGGTGGCCCATCGGCTGGAAAAAACCTGCGTGGTGGGATGCGGCGGTTTCGTCTGCAAGGAGAGCGACAAGGTGGGGATCTTCGATCACATCACCCTGAAGGCCGGAGATTTTATCACCATCGACGGCCAGGAGGGGGCGGTTTACGAGGGCCGCATCGAAACCGAAAGTCCGCCCGCCGCGGCGGCCAATTTATAAGGAGGAAGGAGAATGGTGACAACCGAGGACAATGGACTCAAGCTGGGCATCAACGGTTTCGGTCGCATCGGAAAGCTGACTGTCTGGCATCACGCGGGGCGAAAATACTTCAAGGAACTGGTGGTCAACATCGGCCGGGAGGCCGGCACATCCCTGGCCGACATCGCCCATTACGTGGAGCGGGATTCCACCTACGGCTCCCTTGCGGCCTATCTGGGCGGCTTCAAGGCAAAGCCCGCGATCTCCGATCTGGACGAGGCCCAAGGGGCCTTTCGCATCGACGGGATGCCCATCCGCTTCCTGCGCAGGGACCGGGACCCCATCAGCATCGGCTGGCGGGACCACGGCGTCAACCTGGTGGTGGACACCACGGGCCGCTTTCTGGACCCGACCCTGCCGCCGGACCAGCCGGGGGGCGCCATCCGGGGCCATCTGGAGGCCGGCGCAAAGAAGGTGATCGCCTCGGCCCCCTTTAAAATAAAGGATAAGGGCAGGCCCATGCCC
>JAABTE010000430.1 GCA_011390035.1 Desulfobacteraceae bacterium
TGTGCTGGATTCCTGAATAGACTTTCATGGATAGACCTCCGTTTTTTACCCGGATGGACAGGGGTGGACAAAGTGGACATAGCCCTCATCCCTGCCGATACAAAAGCCTCGGCGCCTCGATCATCACCCTTGTTCCCGGCGGCACGCTCTCGGTCAGCCACACATTGCCGCCGATCACGGACCCTGCCCCGATCACCGTCTCTCCCCCCAGGATGGTTGCCCCTGCGTAGATTATCACATCATCCTCGATGGTGGGATGGCGTTTTTTTCCCCGCAGCCGCTCTCCTGCGTTTTTGGGCAGGGAGAGCGCCCCGAGGGTCACCCCCTGGTAGATCCGCGCATTCTCGCCGATCACCGTGGTCTCGCCGATCACCACGCCGGTGCCGTGGTCGATGACGAATCTCGGGCCGATGGCGGCGCCGGGGTGAATGTCGATGCCCGTGACCCCGTGGGCATGCTCGGTCATGATCCGGGGCAGCAGCGGCACCCCCGCTTCGTACAGCAGGTGGGCCACCCGATAGACGGTGACGGCGAAAATGCCGGGGTAGCTGAAGATGATCTCGTCGTGGCTCTTTGCCGCCGGATCACCCTCGAAGGATGCCTTCACATCCGTTGCAAGAACCCGCCGCAGCTCTGGAATCTGGGACAAAACGCCGTAGGCGATCTCATGGCCCTGGTTGGCGCAGTGGGCGCAGGGCTGGTTGTATCGGTGGCATTCGTGGCGGATGCTTCGGCAGATCTGCTCGGACAGAACGTCGAAAAGGCCGGAGACGGCCTGGCCCATGCTGTAGCGCAGGGTGACCGGATCGACCTTTTCCTTGTTGAAATAGCCCGGATACAGCGCGTCCCGGAACCGGTGAATGATGTCGATCACCGCGTCCCTGGACGGGATCGGCTCGTAATCCACGTGATCATAGCAGGGGGAGGCGTGGCAGCTCCCCACGATCTCGTCCACCAGGGCGGGCAGCTTTTCCCGGTAACGGGCCAGATCTTCACGGGCCACGCGGCATTCCCTTTGCGTGTTTTCATCCATGGCGCCCTCCGCTCAGGCTCCCTTTCTCCGGGCATCCGCCCAGAAGGGGGACATCTGTCTGAGCCTGTCGATGATGGGGGGCAGGTTCTCGATGATGAAATCCACCTCCTCTTGGGTGTTGTAAACGCTCAGGCTGAACCGGATGGACCCGTGGGCGGCGGTGAAGGGCACGCCCATGGCCCGCAGGACGTGGGATGGCTCCAGGGAGCCGGAGGTGCAGGCCGAGCCGGAGGAGGCGCAGATCCCCAGCTCGTTGAGCATCAGCAGGATGGATTCGCCCTCCACATACTCGAAGGCGACGCTGCTGGTGTTGGGCAGGCGGTTTTCCCGGTCTCCGTTGACCATGGCGCTGGGGATTTTTTCCAGAAGCGCGTTTTCCAGCCGGTCCCGCAGGGCCCGCACCCGGGTGTTTTCATCGCCGATGGCGGCGGCGGCCAGCTCCGCGGCCCGGCCCAGGCCGATGATGGAGGCCACGTTTTCCGTGCCTCCCCGGCGCCCCTGTTCCTGATGGCCCCCCACCAGAAAGGGGGAAAACCGTGTTCCCTTGCGCACATACAACGCGCCGACGCCCTTGGGGGCGTGGAGCTTGTGACCGGACAGGGACAGCATGTCCACCCCGGCGCGCCCCAGGTCGATGGGGATCTTGCCCACGGCCTGCACCGCGTCCGTGTGAAAGAGGATGCCGCGCTCGTTGAGCATGGGCGCGATCTTTTCAATGGGGAAGATGACGCCGCTTTCATTGTTGGCCCACATCAGGCTGACAACCGCGGTGTCATCCGTGAGGCTTTCCTTTAAAAAATCCATGTCGAGACGCCCCTGCCGATCCACCGGAACAAATGTGACCCGGTAGCCGTTTTGTTCCAGCTTCTCGCACAGGTTCTTGACCGCCGGATGCTCCACCCGGCTGGCGATGATATGCTTTTTAGACGGATTGGCCCGAAGGGCCGACCAGATGGCCGTGCTGTCGCTTTCCGTTCCGCAGGAGGTGAAGATGATCTCGGACGGATCGGCGCCCAGAAGATCGGCCAGCTTTTTCCGGGCCGCGGCGATGTCCCTGGCCACGGCGCCGCCGAAGGAATGCATGCTCGATGCATTGCCGTAGTACTGGCTGAAATAGGGCAGCATCGCCTCCACAACTTCCGGAGCCACCCTCGTGGTGGCGTTGTTGTCGAAATAAATTGTTTTCATATTCGCACCTCCTCCACCACC
>JAABTE010000431.1 GCA_011390035.1 Desulfobacteraceae bacterium
CCGCGCTGGACCACCCCACGCCGAACCGACCCCCGCTGAACCGACCCCCGCTGAACCGCCCCTCGCTGAACCGCCCCTCGCTGGAATGCCCCACGCCGAACCGCCCCGCTCCGGAGGGGCCGCATTCATCCGCCGGGCACGGAGGCGGGTCCGGCGGTCCCGGCGGATCTCGCACAGGGGGCTGACGATGAGAACCGAGGACGGAACCGACCCGGCCATCCACAGGGTAACGGCCCGGCCGGGCGGCGGGCAGACCAGGGGACGGTCCGTTTTCCCCAGGGAAACCGCTTGGCCGGCATCAGGCCCAACCATCTCTTTTTTATTGAAATAAATGGCGGTTCGCCCGGGAAGCGCTCCCTCGGGCGGCATATGCCGTATGTTCAGATACAAGAAATGTCTCCCTTCGTGGTCATTGCAATATCCATAACCATATACTGAGCAAAATATCAAGAAAATACCATCCTTTGGGGGCAATGGCCAAAAAGAATTTGATAAATGCAAATAAATCATGTTAGGTACAGCTATTTTGTGGAGGAGGAGACGCGATGCGGGTGTTGTTCTGGTACTGTGATCGTTTCGAGTGGGTCCCGGCCATGAAAACCCTTCCGGAGGCCCCGGACGCCCTTCCGGCGGCCCATGAAAAGGCGGTGGTGGCCTTCGTGCATGTGGAACCCGCCGACATCGACAGCGGCCCGGCGGAGACCAAGCTGGTGAAAAACGCCAAGTGGCTGGCCCGAAAATGGGACACGCTCAAGATCATCCTGCACTCCTTCACCCATCTGGGAGAGGCCAAGGCGGACCCCGAAGCGGCCCGGAACCTGCTGAACCGGGCCCGGGAGCGGCTGATGGCCGCCGGATACGAGACCGAACAATCGCCCTACGGATATTTCAACGACCTGACCCTGGTGGCCCAGGGGCACCCCCTGGCCAGAATTTACAAGGAGTTCTAACGGCGCCCGGACGCCGACGGATCGGCGCCCGAACACCGAATTCATACGGACCGGGAGCGCCCCTGGCGCCCCCCGCGTCGAGGACCGCTGGATCCGGATCACCGCCGGCTCGCTCCGACCGATCTTGATCAATGGCCCGATTTACGATAATCTTATAACTATGGCGGAGGCTGGCATGAACATCACCATCAACAAGGCGCAATCACTCAAGCAGAAACCCGACGAGTCCAAGCTGGGGTTCGGCATCCACTTCACCGACCACATGCTCAACATGGACTACAACCTGGACAGCGGCTGGCACAACCCGCGCATCGAGCCCTACGGCCCCATCGCCATGGACCCGTCCACCATGGTACTCCATTACGGCCAGGCCGTCTTCGAGGGCCTGAAGGGCTATCGGAACGCCGACGGCGGCATTCAGCTTTTCCGGCCCCAGGCCAACTTCAAGCGGATCAACCGCTCCTGCCGGGCCCTGTGCATACCCGAGATGGACGAGGCGACGCTGCTCGATTCGCTCAAGGAGCTGCTGCGGATAGAAAAGGACTGGGTGCCGTCGGCGCCGGGCACCTCTTTGTATATCCGGCCCACGGTGATCTCCACCGACCCGTTCCTGGGCGTGCGGGCCTCCCACACCTACCGGTACTTCCTGATCCTGTGCCCCGTGGGCGCCTATTACGCCGAGGGCTTCAACCCCATCAAGATCCTGGTGACCCGGGAGCATGTGCGCGCGGTGCGCGGCGGCCTGGGCGAGTCAAAGACGCCGGGCAACTACGCAGCCAGCCTGCTGGCCGGCGAGATGGCCCACAAGGAGGGCTACGCCCAGGTGCTGTGGCTCGACGGCGTGGAGCAAAAATATGTGGAGGAGGTGGGCTCCATGAACATCTTCTTCGTGATTGACGACGAGCTGATCACGCCCATGCTCAACGGCTCCATCCTGCCGGGCGTCACGCGGGACTCGGTGCTGGCCCTGGCCCGGAGCTGGAAGATGAAAGTATCCGAGCGGCGCATTTCCATCGACGAGGTTATGGGCGCCCACGCTTCCGGCCATCTGAAGGAGATCTTCGGCTCGGGCACCGCGGCGGTCATCTCGCCGGTGGGCGAGCTGAAGTACGGCGACAAGGTCATAAAGGTGGGCGACGGCGGCGTCGGCCCCCTGTCCAGAAAATTTTTCGACACAATCAGCGCCATTCAATACGGCAGGGCGCAAGACCCCTTCGGCTGGGTGGAGCCGGTTTAAGGGCGGTCTTGGCCCCCGCCGGGGCGCTTACAAGGAGGCAGACCGT
>JAABTE010000432.1 GCA_011390035.1 Desulfobacteraceae bacterium
CAATCCCAAGACGGATGGTGTCGGCATAGACCGGCCTGTCCCCGGGCCAAGGGGTGATCTGGACGCGAGGGGGATTCCCGTCATTGCCGGCCGCAGCCAGTTCGAACACGGCGAGTCCCGACGCGGCAAGTCCGGACGCGGCGGCCAGCCCGCCACCGAAATGTTCGTCTTCGGGATGGTCCTGGCCATGGCCTTTACTCTGGTCCCGGCCATGTAATTCTCGATGTTCCTGGTCGCCGCCGGCGTCTGCCGGGAATGCGCCGCCCGCGTCCGTTGCCGGAGGCCAGGAAACCGCGCTGGCCAGAAGGCGGCCGGGCGGCCATTCATCTCCGATCCCCCCGATGGTACCCCCGCCGGTCCGCCCGACGGTCTCCCCGATGGTCCGCCCGACGGTCCCCCCAATAGCCCGCCCGCCGTCCGACCGCGCCATCGCGCCGCCGGCCGTGGGCAGTGAAAGCGCCAGAACCGTCTCGTTCCCCAGCCGGTCCACGGCCGTCAGCGCCACCCCATCCCGGCCGGCCGGCGGCAACACGGCAAACGCCGATTCCCCCGGCCCGCCGGCGGGGGAAAGGGCCACGGGCTCGCCATTCATCCGGAGGGTCACACCGCCGGCCGCGTCCGAAATGAATCCCGCGATCGGCTCCCCCGGCGCGAACCGGGAGATGGCGATGGCCGGCCCCGATCTATCCACCCCCACAACAAAACGGCGGGCGGTCTCGCCTCCGAGAAGGTTGCGGGCGGCGACGATAACTGGATGACGGCCCTCGGGCAGGGACAGGTTTTCGGAAAAGCCTACCTTCTGATCGGAATGGGCCATGAAGGCGGGGCGGCCGTTGATCCGAATCTCGGCAATCAGCCGCCGGTCATCGGCCGCCTCGCCGGACAGGCGCACCGGATCATCCCGGGTCCAAAGGATTGTGGCGTCCTCCGGCAGACCGGCAATGCGCAGCCGGGGCGCGCCCGGATCCAGGCCGGCCCGCTCCATCAGTCGTTTCCGGGTCTGATCCAGGTAGTAGCGGGCTTTCTCGGAGGGATAATGGGAGATGGAGCGGGTCAGTTCCGTCAGGGCAGCCGCGTATTCGCCCTGGTTATACAGGATGCGGCCCTTTTCCCGGTGGGGAAAATAGTCCATAAAACGCATGCCGGTGGTTCGGGCGAATCTCTGGTCCCTTTCCCGGCGGGCGATGGCCGCGTCCAGGTCCGCCAGGGCGGCCTCGGCGCAGCCACCCTCGGCGCAGGAGACACCGCGCTCGTAGTAGTCGTACCATTGGCCGGTGAAATTTCCCCGGACCCGGCAGTAATCAATGCCGTCGGCCAGGCAGGCGCGGCGCTCCGCGGCACAGCCGGACGCCGTCAGCGCCGTCGCCGCGGCCGACATGAACAACAGTATAGCTGGAATGATCCTTCTCGGGATCGATCTTTTGGGATCGACTCGCATATGGTGTCCTTTCCTTTGGCGGGTTGAATCACGGACCCGTGGGCATGGGGCCGTTCTTGCCGGACAATTAATTTTTATGCATTTTTCATGCCCGGCGCCATGCGCGGATGATGGGGACGGCCCGCGCCCCCGTTACCGCCCGGCCGGACGCCCCTAATGACTACCATTAAATGCGTCCGGATTCAATATGCCGTTGAGGAAAGGAGCCCGCCGAATCGGAAACTTTCGGGATAAACCGGGAAAAATCGGAATCAGTCGTCAGCACCCAGAAGCGTCGGAATCAGTCGCCGGCGTCCAGAAGCCGGCGGCCCAGGCGAATTGCGGCATAATCGGCTTCGGAGATGGCCTCCCAGGGCGTCGAGGGCCCGAATTGGATGATGGAGCGCACGTCCGGCGAAAAGATCTTTCCGGAATGAACCTCCGGATCGGGCATGCGATATTTGAACTCGCCGCCCAGATCGAGCATCAGATCCACATGATCCGCGTCCTCCATCAGCAGGGTCAAATGATAGGCGCGGCCCATTCCCCGGCCCCGAAGGTGGCGCAGGCCGGCCTCATCCTCGAATACCTCGATCATGCTGTTTTCAAGGGGCATGGCCTTTCCGTCCGGCGCCATGATAAAGGCTTCCTCCACCAGGTACTCTCCCTCCCTGAACGGGACCCATTGTTCCATCGCGTCTGCCTTCCGTGTTGGGGTGTTATCAGGTATATCCATCTACCTTATATTAATACGACAGGGCCGCTTTGCAAGCCGGCCGATCGCGTCGAGCAACATGCCGGC
>JAABTE010000433.1 GCA_011390035.1 Desulfobacteraceae bacterium
TTTCCTGATCGATTTTAAGGGCGTTTAAAAATCTCGCTTCAGCGGGTTGAGCAATTCTTTCCGGCAACAGGTAATCCCGCGCCGTTGCGATGGGAATTTCCAGCGCGATCATGGCCAACTGCACCCGCTTCATCACCACCACCAGCATCCCCAGGGATTCCGGCGCCATCCGCGCCGCCACGCCCATGGTGAGCCCCAACCCATCCAATTCATTGTGGTTATAGCGATTATTCTCGTATTCAATATACAGCGTATCGGCCCGAATAACACCAGCCCGAATATTTTCGAATCCGAGCTGGACCAGCTTTTCCTTGATGGCACGAATGCCTTCATCCACCAGGAGCGAATCCGACGGAACATCTTCGGCCGATTCGCCTTCAGCCGATTCAACTTCCGCCGATTCATCCAAATCTTCCTCCCGCCCATCGCCCTCGCCTTCCCAGGCCGCCGCCACCATATCCGCTCTGGCGCCGTCATCGTCCATCCGAAGCGCCGCCATCCTTATTCCTCCGCGCATGGCGGGCTTATCCTCATCCTCCGTCGGCCCCAGTTCCGCCGGCAAACGCTCCCGCTCATGCCGGCCAAAGCCCAATGGAAAGCGCAGCATGAACGCCAGATCCAGATCCCCCGCGTCATGATCCACCGATGTTTTGGCCGTCATCCCCAGCTTCATGGACATGGGCAGCAGATCGTCCGGCGTCAGCAGGCGGATGCCCACATTGGCGTCCACCGTGTCGTATTCGCCCAGCAGATAAAGCCACTCATACAGCCGCAGCTCCGCGCCGCCGAAAATCCCGTCCAGCCGGTCCGGACCCACCCCAAGGCCCAGGCTCAACCGAAGCGCCCCCAGTGTCTGGCTCGCCACGGCGTAAGTCGTCTCCAGATTCGTCGAGCCGCCCCCGACATCCTGGACGCCGAAGGCAAGATCGGGGATATACGGTCGATCGAAAAATCTTGGCACCCGGATCTTTGCGCTCGCGGAAAGATCCCGCATGCCCTTCGGATGCTCCTCGGTCAGGCGGCCGCCGAATTCAAAATAGGGCAGCAGGCCGATGGAGAACAGATAGTTCTCCGCGCTGTCGATCCTGTCCCGCCGCTCCGGCTCCACCTGATCGGAAAACTGAAAGTGAAAATAGCCGTCATCGGTAACGGCGGCGTTGGGCGTGTTCAGCAGCCCTGTGTAGCCCTGAAGGGAAAGGCCGTTGTGAAAATCGGCCGCTTGAGTGGGCGGAGCCAGCCACAGCGCCGCGGTCATTGCCATCCACGCGAGAAGGTATCGCCTGATTCCGAATCTCATAGCCTCGCTTCCTTTATGATAGAGGGTCCAATATTATAGCTGGTCCAAATCGCTGTTAATCCGTATTTTTCAATAACAGATTTAAAACCATTTGACAAATCCTTACTTTACCGATAGAAAAATCTGGTCTGATAAAGCGGCGAAGCGATTCGCCGTAATGGGATATTCGCCTAAAAAAACATGCCATCGCAATTTCACAAAGGAATCAGATTTCGATCATGAAGGATAAACAACGTAACGCATTCATTCTTTTAAGTTTTTTCATAGCGCTGACGCCGCTTTCCATCCCGCTGGCCGCATTCGGTCAGGAGGGAGGCGCCGGCCAGGCCCCATCGGCCGCGCAAATCCAGCGCGCCATGCAGTCCGGAGACGCCGGCGGCCAGAACATTCAGCAGCTCACCCAGGCCGTGGAGTCGGGCCAGATAAGCCCCGAGGCGGTTCAGCAGGCCCAGGAAAAGGCCCAGCAGGGCACGCTGACCGCCGACGAGATCCAGGCCGGCAGGGAAATCATGGAGCAGCAGCAGAGAGAGACCGAGGCGGTGGCCGAGGCTGACGCGGAGGTTAAGCCCGAAACCAGTGAAGAAGACCGCAAAAAAGAGGATGTAGAGGAAGCGGCGGACAAAAAAAAGGATACCACGGACGCGGCAGACCAGCTTCAGATCTTCGGCCACAACCTTTTTTCCGCCCCGCCCAGCTCCTTTTCCCCTTTGCAGGCGGTGCCCGTTTCCAATGAATACATCATCGGCCCCGGAGACGAGATAAGGGTGCATATGTGGGGCCGGCTGGACGAGTCCCACACGCTTATGGTGGATAACGAGGGCCTCATCAACTTTCCCAAGATCGGCCCCATGACCGTGGCGGGGCTCACCTTCGGCGAACTCAAGGATTTGAT
>JAABTE010000434.1 GCA_011390035.1 Desulfobacteraceae bacterium
CCGGCCCGACTGAAAGCTCACGTCGTATTCCACGGTCTCGCCCTTTTTGGGGCCCTCTTCCAGGGTGATCTCCACGGAGCTGATGTCGATGATCTCCTCGTCGTCCATCTCCTCGTCCATCGGCTCGCCCTCCACCGCTTCCGGCGTCAGGATCTCGGCGTCGGGGACCGCGTCGGACGCCGCCGCCGCATCCTCCGGCGCCGCCCCGGCGGCGGCCCCGCCCCCGGCCCCTGTCGCGGCCCGGATTGCGTCTCCGGCGGCGGCCCCAACCGCCGCCTCGGCCGGCGCGGGTCTTTCCGGCAGATCGGCGATCACGTTCTTCTTGTCGAGGATGCTCTGGAGAAAGGCCCGGAGCCGGCTCAACTCGTCGGGCCGGAACAGGGGCGATTCGTGCCATTCCCGGTACTGGGCCACGGCGCCGTCGATGGCGTCGAGGGTGATGTGGCACCTGATCATGTTCTTGGCCGCGTCCATCTTCAAGGATTCCTGGCACAAAAGCCCCTTGAGTTCCTCCAGCGCCCGGTTGTACTGGCCGAACTTGACCAGAGCGAGGGCCCCCTCAAGTTCCCGCCGGGCCTCTTCGGAGGCGTAGGCGAATTTTTCCTTGATGATGTCCTGGACCTTTCTGGGCACCTCCATCAATTCCGGCGAGGCGTCGATGCTGGCGATGCTGGTATCCAGCGCCTTGATTTTCTTGATGATCCCAGGCAGAATCCTGGGGTTGCCCAGGGCGGCGGCGTGCTTCTTGGCCAGCTTTCCCGCCTGAACGCACTGCTCCCTGGCCTCGTTTAAAAGCCCCTGGGAGCGGTACAGCTCCGCCTGGTTCAGACAGGATTTGATCTGCTTTAGGATGTCCATGCCCCTTCCCCGTTCATGAAGCTTCCGGTACCCGTTATCGGCGGCGCCGAAATCATCATTTCCATGCGCTTATATGCCGATATAATATAAACCTCTACTCCATTTATTGCCGAGCTGTCAACATCTGATAAATCAATTGACATTATCCGATTTTGTGCTATCAATGGATCTTTTGATCCGCAATCGTTGTCATTCGGCGTATTTTAGCAATCATAGCACATGGAAAGGAAGGTCGTCATGAAAAAAAAGGTGACGGTAGTCGGCGCGGGAAACGTGGGCGCCACCGCGGCCCAGCGGCTGGCTGAAAAAGAGCTGTGCGATGTCGTGCTGGTCGACATCGTGGAGGGCGTGCCCCAGGGCAAGTCCCTGGACCTGATGGAGGCCGCCCCCATCGAAAAGCACGATTCCCACCTGGTGGGCACCAACGGCTACGAGGAATCGGCCGATTCGGACATCGTGATCATCACCGCCGGCATCCCCAGAAAGCCGGGCATGAGCCGGGATGACCTGATCAAAACCAACGCGGGCATCGTCAAGAACGTCACCGAGCAGGTGGCCAAGCTGTCCCCCAACGCCATCCTGATCATCGTCAGCAACCCGCTGGACGCCATGTGCCATGTGGCCTACGCCGCCAGCGGCTTTCCCAAGAACCGGGTGCTGGGCATGGCCGGGGTACTCGATTCGGCCCGCTTCCGCGCCTTCATCGCCATGGAGCTGAACGTCTCCGTTGAAAACACCCACGCCTTCGTGCTGGGCGGCCATGGAGACACCATGGTGCCACTGCCCAGGTACTCCACCGTGGCCGGCATCCCCATCACCGAGCTGATGAGCAAAGAGCGCATCGACGCTCTGGTCAAGCGCACCGCCAACGGCGGGGCCGAGATCGTAAGCCTGCTCAAGACCGGCTCTGCCTACTACGCCCCCGCCTCCGCGGCCGTGGAGATGGCGGAGTCTATCCTCAAGGACAAAAAGAAGATCCTGCCCTGCGCCGTCTATCTGCAGGGCGAGTACGGTTTCAACGACCTGTTCATCGGCGTGCCCGTGAAGCTTGGCGAGACCGGCATCGAGCAGGTGATCGAGATCACGCTCCAGGAAGATGAGAAGGCGGCCCTGGCCAAGTCGGCCGCGGCTGTGGAGGAGCTGAAAAAGACGTTGAAGAATCTGGGGTACTAAGACCTATCCCCCCCGCCCCCCTTCCCTGAAGGGAAGGGGGGAGATCGGCGCTCCCCCCTCCCCGTGTCGGGGAGGGGGCCGGGGGGAGGGGTTA
>JAABTE010000435.1 GCA_011390035.1 Desulfobacteraceae bacterium
GATGATCATGGCGGCCACGGCCAGCTCCAGGCTGGCCGGCAGGCGCTCGATCACCAGCTCCATCACGGGCACATGGTAATACAGCGACTCGCCGAAGTCCCCCCGGATGGCGTTGGCCGCGAACCGAAGGTACTGAACCGGGAGGGGATCATTGAAGCCCAGCTTTTCCCGCAGGGCCTCGGTTTCCGCGTGTGAGGCGTCCGCGGGCAGCATCAGCAGCACCGGATCTCCGGACAGGTGGATGAAAAAGAAGCTGATCATGGAGATGCCGATGATCACGAAGACCAGGTGCCAGAGGCGCTTTACGATGTATGCGAGCACGGGGGCCTTGACCGATCCTTTCGTGTCCGCGCCCTCGCCCGCCGATGGAAGCCGGCGGGACGGGGGCGCGGGATGGGGGTCGATGAGAGGGAGCGGCTATTTGGCGGGCCTGGCGTGGCGCATGTTCAGGAAGCCGTCCCGCTTGCCCGTGTAGTCCACGCCGTCGGCGACGCCGAAGACCTCCGGCACCACATACAGATAGACCCAGGGGCAGTCCTCATAGAGAATCTCATCGATCTGGTTGTACACCTTGGCCCGCTCCACCGGGTCGAGCACGGCGCGGCCATTGTCCAGCAGCTCGTCCACCGCGGCGTTCTTATAATAGTAGTCCCGGCTGTCGGAATGGAAGAGGGAATACATGTACCGGTCCGGCTCGGGCGCGTCGTCCCACCAGTAGATGAACATCTGGTGCTGCTTGCCCTTGTACCGCTCCCACATCACGGCCCGCTCGAAGGGCTCCAGGGTCACGCGGAAGCCGGCCTCGCCCAGGTTGGAGGCGATGACCTCGGCCTGCTCCTGGATCTGGGCCATGTAGGTGGGGTAGGCCAGGCGAACGTCCAGGCCCTTGTCGTGGCCGGCCTCTTTTAACAGGGCCCTGGCCTTTTCCGGATCGAAGGGATAGGGCTTCAGGCTGGGGCTGGCGCCGAAGGTGCGCGGGCTGATAGGGCCGGCGCAGACGATGGCCTTGTCATTGAAAAGCGCCTTGTTGATCAGGTCGCGGTTGATGGCGTAATTGGCAGCCCGGCGCACCCTGACATCATTAAAGGGCGGCTCGTAGGTGTTCACGCCCAGGTAATGCATGGCGCCCATCTGGGAAGTCAGGTGGGTCTTGCCCGATTCCTCGATCTTTTTCCTCTGGTGAACGGGCACGCCGCTGATCACGTCGGCCTCTCCCGTGGTCAGGGCGGCGATGCGGGAGGCCTCCTCGGGGATGGCCTTGAAGATCAGGTTCTTGTAGGCCGGCTTGGGGCCGTAATACTTGTCATATGCCTCCAAAACGATCTCCTGGCCCCGGGCCCACTTGACCAGCTTGTAGGGGCCGCAGCCCACCGGCTCGGCGTTGTACTTGTCGTCTCCGACGCTTTCGATGTATTTGGGCGGCACGATGGGCAGATAATAGCCGAGCATGTAAAGGCCGGGGGCGTATGGCTTTTCCGTCTTGACGGTGATGGTGTAATCATCCAAAACGATCATTTCCGTAAAGGCGCTGAGCTTGCTTTTGTGGGGGCAGTCGATGGCCGGATTCATGACCCGGTCGAAGGAAAACTTCACGGCCGCGGCGTTCACCGGCTCGCCGTTGTGGAAGGTGGCGTCCTTTCGAATGAAAATTTTCCAGGTGTTGTCATCCACCTTTTCCCATTTTTCCGCGATGGCGGGCTTGACGGTGGCGTCATCCTGGGGCTCGAACAGGGTATCGTGCAGGTTGTAGCAGACGCTCATGGTGGTCTGGATGGAGCTGCGCATCAGGTCCAGCCCCACCGGCTCGGCCTCCTGCGCCACTATCAGGGTGTCGGCGTCCCGGGCCGTCGCCGGTCCGGCGGCCATCAGGCCCGCCAGCAGCGCCAGCATTAAAAAAATGGCAATTTTCCTCATGGCTCTCTCCTTTCAATCATTACCTGCATTATTGAACGATTCGGCATTGAACGATTCGGCTTATGCCGGTTGAACGATTCGGCATTGAACGATTCGGCTCACGCCGGTTGAACGATTCCGCATTGAACGATTCGGCTTATGCCGGTTGAACGATTCGGCATTGAACGATTCGGCTCACGCCGGT
>JAABTE010000045.1 GCA_011390035.1 Desulfobacteraceae bacterium
CAAAGCCCTTCAAGTCCGACGAGGTGTTGCTCACCCTGCGAAAGGCCGAGGAGCGCGAGGGGCTGAAGCGGGAGAACATTCAGCTCAAGGAGCGGATTAGAAACATACAGGAGCGGTTTCGGTTCGGCAACATGATCGCCCGGTCCAAGTCCATGCAGCGGATCTTCGTGCTGGCCGAAAAGGTGGCCAGGTACAGCACCACCGTGCTGATCACCGGCGAGAGCGGCACCGGCAAGGAGCTGGTGGCAAAGGGCATCCACTTTGAAAGCGAGCGGGCGGACAATCCGCTCATCCCGGTCAACTGCGGCGGCATTCCGGACAGTCTGCTGGAAAGCGAGTTTTTCGGATACAAGAAGGGCGCCTTCACCGGCGCCGAGCGAAACCGCAAGGGCCTGTTCGAGGAGGCCGACAGCGGCACCATCTTTCTGGACGAGGTGGGAGAGCTGCCGGCCCAGTTGCAGGTGAAGCTGCTGCGGGTGCTTCAGGAGAACGAGATCCGGCCCGTTGGCGACACCAAGTCGCGCATTGTGGATGTGCGGGTGATCGCCGCAACGGCCAAGGATCTGGAAACCGAGGTGGCCGAGGGCCGGTTCCGGCAGGATCTGTATTACCGGCTAAATGTACTCACCATCAACCTGCCCCCCCTGCGGGAGCGGCGGGAGGACATCCCCCTGCTTTGCCAGTATTTCATCCGGCGGTACAACGAGCAGTTCGGGCTGGAGATACAGGGCATAACGCCGGAGGCCATGGCGTTCCTGCTCAAGCACCAGTGGCCCGGCAACGTCCGGGAGCTGGAAAATTTCATCGAGCGGGCCATGGTCCTGTCGGAGGCGCCGGTGCTGGCGTTGGAGCATTTTCCGGCGGTGGGGGAGATACGGTCGAGAACCGACATCTTCGACGACCTGTACGACGGCTTTTCCATAAAGGAGGCCCAGCGGATACTGGAAAAGCGAATGATCACCCGGGCACTGATCCACACCGGCGGCAACCGCACCCATGCCACCCAGCTTCTGAAGATCAGCCATCCGTCACTGTTGAGCAAGCTGAAGGCTTACGACATCACAGATCTTTAATCCCCCCGGAATCCCCCGGCCCTTCCATCCCCCAGGTCAGCAGCAGGCTGCCCCAGGTAAAGCCCGCCCCGAAGGCGGACAAAAGCAGGCGGTCGCCCCGCCGCATCCGCTTTTCCTCCCACGCCTCGGACATGGCCATGGGAATGGTGGCGGCGGTGGTGTTGCCGTATTTTTCGATGTTGACCATCACCTGGTCCTCCCGCAGGCCCAGTTTTTTCGACACCGCGTCAATGATCCGCAGGTTGGCCTGGTGCGGGATCAGCAACCGGAGGTCCGCCGGAGAGACGCCGTTGTCGGCCAGAAGGTCGGAGGATGCGCCGGTCATGCCGTTGACGGCTTTCTTGAATACCGTCCGGCCGTCCTGGCGCACGAAGTGCATCCGCTGGTCAACGGTTTCGCGGGTGGCCGGATGCAGGCTGCCGCCGCCGGTCATGTACAGGAAGGCCGCCCCCTCGCCGTCCAGACGCATCCGGAAATCTTCGATGCCGGTTTCATCCGTGGGGTCCGGGCCCAGCACCACCGCGCCGGCGGCGTCTCCGAACAGCACGCAGGTGTTGCGGTCCGTGTAGTCGAGTACAGCGCTCATCTTGTCCGCGCCGATCACCAGAACATGCCGGTGGCGGCCGCTTTCGATGAACTGTGCGCCCACGGCCAGGGCGCACAGGAAGCCTGCGCATCCGCCATTTATATCAAAGCCCCAGCAGGCGCCGGCGCCCAGCTCCCGCTGGGCCAGGGCGGCGGTGGCCGGCACCGGCATGTCCGGGGTGACGGTGGCCACGATGATCAGCTCGATGGTGTCCGGGCCGATGCCGGCACGCTCCAGCGCCTGACGCCCGGCCCGGACGCACATGTGGGACACGCCCTTTTCCTCTTCCAGGATTCGCCGCTCCTTGATGCCCGTCCGGGTGGTGATCCATTCATCGTTGGTGTCCACCATCTTTTCCAGATCCTGGTTGGTCAGCCGCCGTTCCGGGGCCCAGTGGCCGACGCCGAAAATACTCGCTTGCATGATGCCTCTTTTGTTAAGGGGTGGGAAGGGCGCCCCGCCGGTGGATGGCGGGGCGGTCGGTTTCCGCCCGGCGTCAGTCCGGCAAGCCGTTGATCTTCCGGCGCAGCTTGCCGGAATACTTGAAGGTGACCACGCGCCGCTTTTTGAGGGTCAGATCCTCCCCCGTGGCCGGATTGCGGCCTCGACGGGCGCTTTTTTCCTTGACGCGAAATTTGCCGAACCCGGATATCAGCACGTCATCGCCGCTTTCCAGGGCCTGCTTCATGATTTCCAGAAGGATCTCCACGATGTCAATGGCGTCCTTTTTGGCAAACCCCTCCTCATGCACGCTTGAGACGATATCGCTCTTGGTCAGCGCCATGACGTCCGCTCCCCGGATGCCGGCGCATTGCCGTTCAACGCCCCGTGCTTTAAGCCGCTAAGGGGGATAAACCCCATGATTGTAGATGTAGTCATAATAATAGTCATAATATCCGTCGTCGTTTATGCCGATGTCCCTGTCCGCCGGATTTTCCTCGGCGGCGCTTTGCCGGAGGTTGTCCAGCCACATACGTTTGGCGCATTGATAAAGGTCGGATTGAAGGGCGCCGGGGGCGTCTTCGTCCGCGAGCCGGTCCCTGGCATAGCCGCGCGTGGCTTCCAGCACCGCCTTGACGTTGCGGATGTATTCGGTGTCATCCTGCCGCTCGGCTGTTCGCATGTCGTGGAGCGACTTGAGTACCGCCCGCATGAGGCCTTGAATTATATCCCGGGCAATGGTGTCCGGGGCCCTGTTACCCGGATCTTCGTTGTAAGGGATGGCCATCCGTCTCCTCCGGTCCGCGCTGAAAATACCGTCAGATTATCGGGAAACCGTCGGGATGTCAAGCGCCCGGCCGGCCCCTGGGTATTGCCGGATCGGTTTTGAGTGCTTATAATGCGCTTCGCCCGGCGGCCGATCGAAAAAAAGGCTTTCGGGGCAAAGGCCCTCGAAAGCCTTGTGTTTTTAATGGAGCCGACGATCGGACTCGAACCGATGACCTGCTGATTACGAATCAGCTGCTCTACCAACTGAGCTACGTCGGCCTTGCAACACCATTTAAGTACTGTTTTTATGAAAGAAAATCAAGAGAAAAAAACGCTCAACGCCATATTCGATAAATTTCTGGCGCAAAATCAGCCCCTGACGCTCACGGGCCTTGCCGGCGCCCCGGCCGCCCTTGCCGCCGCGCGTCTTCACGCCCGGTTCGGAACGCCGCTGCTGATGGTTGCCCCGACGCCCCGGGAGGCCGAGGCGCTGGTGTCTGACCTGGGGTTTTTTCTGGGCGGCGCGGCCGATCGGGTCCGCTATTTTCCGCCTTATAACCTGCTGCCATATGGGGCGCTTTCCTACCACAACGAAACCGCCGCGGCCCGGATCCGGCTGCTGTACTGGCTGACCCAGGGGGGCGCTCCGCCCATCGTGGTGACCACGCCCGCCGGGGCGCTGCAGCGGGTGATTCCCAGGGGGGTGCTGGTTGATTTTCAGGATGTCCTGCTGCCCCACGCGGACGTGGATCGGGATGATCTGATCCGAAAGCTTATCGCCGGCGGGTATTCCCGGACCGCCATCGTGGAGGAGCCGGGGGATTTTTCCGCCCGGGGCGGGGTGATCGATTTTTTCTCCCCCTACCATGACCAGCCCCTGCGCGTGGAGCTGATGGGGGACTGGGTGGAGACCCTGCGGTTTTTCTCCCCCGCCACCCAGCGCACCACGGGGATGGCGGCCGAGGCGGTGATCCTGCCGGCAAGGGAGACGGTGCTTGATCCGAAGGACCTTGAGGCGGTGATCGGGCGGGTCCGGGAGCAGGCCCATGGGGACGGGCTGCCCGTTACCGGTGTCCGGGAGCTGGTGGATCGAATCCGGGACGACGGGGCCCACGCGGGGCTGGCGGCGCTGCTGCCGCTGATTTATCCGGAGCCGGGGACCCTGATGGATTATATGCCCGTGGGGGCGGTGCCGGCGCTGGTTTCTCCGGCGCGGCTTCGGCAGGCGGCCCAGGCCCTGGCGGAGCGGGCCGCGGAAAAGGCGGCGGAGGCGCGGGCCGCCGGCCGGACGTGCGCGGCTCCCGAGCGGCTGTTTCTGGGGTGGGAGGAGTTTGAGGAAAGGGTGTCGGCCGGGGCGCTGCTGCGCCTGGAGGATGGGCCGGCAGCCGGGGCGCCCGTCCACTTTTCCCTGTCCGATTCGTCCGAGCTGATCATGGCCCTTCAGGCCGCAAGGGCCTCCGGGGAGCCCATGCGGCCCCTGGTGGAACAGATTCGGTCCGGGGTGGCCGCCGGCGAGACGGTGATGCTGACCGCCGCGGGGATGAACTCCGCAGAGCGCCTGTCCGAGATTTTGTCGCCCCACGGCATCCGGCCGCCCATCGTGGAAGGGGCCGTGGGAGTTCAGGGGGAGGGCGGCCGGGGCGGCGGGCGGGCGCTGATTCGGGTGGGAACCCTTTCCGGTGGGTTTGTCTGGCCCGAAGAGCGCCTCAGGGTTATCGCCGAGGCGGAGATCTTCGGGGTCCGGAAAAAATCGCGGCCCCGGCGGCCGGCACGGGTGTCCTTGGAGCTGCTCGATTTCGCCGATCTGAAGCAGGGGGATCTTGTGGTCCATTCCGATCACGGCATCGGCCGGTACGAGGGGTTGGTAAAGCTGAAGCTGGACGGCTTCACCGGAGACTTTCTGAACCTGGCTTACCGGGATGACGACCGGCTCTATCTGCCCGTGGACCGGATGAGCGCGATCCAGAAGTACATGGGCGTGGAGGGGTTCGCGCCGGTGCTGGACAAGCTGGGGGGAAAGACCTGGGAGCGGGTTCAGGGGAAGGTGAAAAAATCGGTGCGGCGCATCGCCGGCGAGCTGCTCAAGATCTACGCCGCCCGGCGGGTGGAGGAGGGCCATGCATTTGCCGATCCGGACGCGATGTTCGACGGGTTCGTGACCGATTTTCCCTATGAGGAGACGACGGACCAGCGCAAGGTGATCGACGAGGTGATCGCCGACATGGCCTCGCCCGCGCCCATGGACCGGCTGGTGTGCGGCGACGTGGGGTATGGCAAGACGGAGGTGGCCCTGCGGGCGGCCTTCGTGGCGGTGAGCGACAGCCGGCAGGTGGCGGTGCTGGTACCCACCACGGTGCTGGCCGAGCAGCATTACGCCACCTTTGCCGAGCGCTTCGGACGCTATGCGGCGCGGGTGGAGTGCCTCAGCCGGTTCCGGAGCGGGCGGGAACAGCGGGAGATCATCGAGGGGCTCAAAAGCGGGGCGGTGGACATCGTCATCGGCACCCATCGGCTGCTTCAGGCGGATGTGAGCTTTCAGTCTCTGGGGCTGATCATCCTGGACGAGGAGCAGCGCTTCGGCGTGCGCCACAAGGAGAAGCTGAAAAAGCTCCGGGCCACCGTGGACGTGCTGGCGCTGACGGCCACGCCGATCCCCCGGACCCTGCACATGTCGCTCATGGGCATCCGTGACATCAGCGTCATCGCCACGCCGCCGGAGGACCGCCGGCCCATCATTACATATATCTGCGAGCCGGACGACGCGATTATCACCGACGCCATCCGGGGCGAGCTGCGGCGGGGCGGTCAGATCTTTTTCGTGCATAACCATGTGGCCGGCATCGACGCCGTGGCCGCCCGGCTCAATCGACTGGTGCCGGAGGTTCGCCTGGCGGTGGCCCATGGCCAGATGGCCGAGGACGACCTGGAGGCCGCCATGTTGCGCTTTTCCCGCCGGGAGATCGACATGCTGGTCTGTACCACCATCATCGAGTCGGGCCTGGACGTGGCCACGGCCAACACCATCCTGGTCAACCGGGCCGACCGGTTCGGCCTGTCCCAGATCTACCAGCTTCGGGGCCGGGTGGGCCGATCGGACGAGCAGGCCTACGCCTATCTGTTCATTCCCAACGAGAGCGTGGTCAGCGCCGACGCCAAAAAGCGGCTCAAGGTACTCATGGAACACAGCGACCTGGGGTCGGGCTTTCAGATCGCCATGAACGATCTGAAGATCCGGGGCGGGGGCAGCATTCTCGGCGCCTCCCAGTCGGGCCACATCGCCGCGGTCGGCTATGACATGTTCCTGCGGCTGATGGAAAACGCCGTGAGCGAGATGAAGGGCGAGCCGGCGCCCGGGGACCTGGACCCGGAGATCAACGTGGGCATGTCCGCCTTCCTGGCCGAAGACTACATTCCGGACATCGACCAGCGGCTCACGGCCTACCGCCGCCTGGCCCGGATGCGGGACCTGAAGGCCATCGCCGATTACAAGGCCGAGCTGATCGACCGGTTCGGCCCGCTGCCCCCCGAGGCGGCCAACCTGCTGATGAAGATCATGCTCAAGGTCCTGGCCATCCGGTGCGGCATTCGCCGCCTGGATCTGACGGACGGGCAGTTGCAGCTTCGCTTTTCCGAGGCCCACCAGAAGAATCCCCTGGCCGTGGCCGAGATGGCGATGGCCGAGCCGGACCGGTTCCGTTTCGCGCCGGACCATCTGGTCCGGGTGGATATGGGGGAGGCGGGGGCAAAAAGTCCCATGGGGGCGGCTAAAAACATCTTGAAAGAAATCGCGCAACGTGTTAACATTTAAAATAGTTTGGAATTTTAAAGGTTTGCGGAATTTGTTTCAGCGTTTTTTCACATTTTTAACCCCTTTTTCACCGTTCCAGAGACGGATCGGGGGGATGACCCTCGACCTGACCTTGATCCTGATCCTGATCCTGGCCGGGGCCGGGGCCGTGGGGCTGTTGGCCGCCGGCTGCGGAAATCGGAGTGCGCCGCCGGAGCCCGCCGTCCTCATCCGGGTGGGGGAGGCGGAGATGACCATGACGGAATTCAACCGCTCCCTGGACATCGCCCTGACGGCCTACCCCTACGAGATCCTGGGCCGGCCGGACCGGATGCGGCAGTTGCGGATGCGCCATCTGGAGGAGATGATCGAGCGGATGGCGCTGGCGCAGCGGGCCGGGGAGCTGGGCCTTGGGGTTTCCGAGGAGGAACTGGCAGCGGCGGCCGATCATCTGAGGGCCGGCTACCCGGAGGGCGGCTTCGAGGCGGCCCTGCTGGAGTCGGCCGTCACCTATCCGGCCTGGCTGGCGGAGCTGTCGGCGCGGCTGCTGATGGAAAAGGTGGCGCAAAAGGATCTGGTGGAGCGGATGACGGCCACGGATGCGGAGATCGCCGACGAGGTGGCCCGATCCCGGCCCCAGGCGGCGGCCGAGGCCAGGCTGGCGCCGGCCGACCGCGCCGAGATCATTCGCGGCATCCGCCGGAGAAAGGCCGAGGCGGCCTACGGCGAATGGATCGACGGGCTCCGCGGCCGGTATTCCATCGAAATCGACGCGGCGCTGTGGGCGAAAATGCAGGGGACGCCGGCGAACATGCAATCGGACACGGACATGAGCGAGGAAAAGAATTGAAACTGGAAGGCTTCGGCAATGACGGCGGTAGCGGTAGCGGTACGGTTTCGGCAATGACGGCGGTATCGGTATCGGTATCGGCAATGACGGCGGTTCGGCATCGGCATCGGCATCGACATCGATAGTGGCCCCCGGGTCGAAAGGGGCGTCCGCGTCCATAGGGGGGCGAGTCTTCCGGCAAGGATGATCGGATGCCTGCTGATGGCCGTGGCCCTGGCCTGGGGCGCGGCGGCCGGGCCATGGGCCCCGGCGGCCCGGGCCGAGGACGAGACGGTGGTGGATCGGATCGTGGCCGTGGTAAACAACGAGATCATCCTGCTCTCCGAGCTGCGGGAGCGCATGGCCCCTTACATGGAAAAGATGGCGTCCATGAGCTATGACGACCAGCGGCTCCGGGAGATGACCTTCAAGATCCGCCAGGACCTGCTGGAACAAATGATCGACCAGATGCTCACGGACCAGGAGATCCGCCGGCTGGGCATCAGGGTGGAAGATCAGCAGGTGGACGCGGCTGTTGAGCGGATCAAGGAGGTCAACCTTTACACGGATGAGCAGCTTCGGGAGGTGCTGAATCGACAGGGCCTGTCCTACGAGCAATACCGGGAGCGGATCCGAGAGCAGTTGCTGCGCACGGAGCTGGTCAACCGCGAGGTCAAGTCCAAGATCGTGATCACCGCAGATGAGATCAACGCCTATTACGAGGCCCACCCCGAGATCTACGGGGGCGGCGGCCGGCGCTACCACCTGCGCAACATCATCATGAAGGTGCCCTCCGAGCCCGGCGCGGAGGAAGCCGTGGCAGAGCGCATGAGCGCCGTCCACGAGGCCCTCGAGGGCGGAGCCGATTTCGCCGAAATGGCCCGGGAGCATTCCGAATCCCTGGCCGAGGAGGGCGGGGACCTGGGCGCCTTCGAGCTGGATTCCCTCTCGTCCCGGTTGCGGGAGGTGGTGGCGGATCTGCCGGTGGGCGGCTTTTCCGGGGTGATCCGAACGGAGATGGGCCATCAGATCTTTTACCTGGAAGACATCATCGAGACCGGGGGCAAGCCGCTGGATCAGGTTCGGGAGGAGATCCAGGAAAAGCTCTACCAGGAGGTGGTTAACGAGCGCTTTGCCGAATGGCTGGAGGATCTCCGCGGCCGATCTCACATCCGGAAGGCGCTGTAAGCCGCCATGTCCCGCGATCGTCACAAGGTTCTGATCGAAAGCATCCGACGGCTGGTGCGGCGCAACGCCGTGAACCACCTGCGCAAGATCGTCAACAAGACACACGCCGCGGACCTTTCCGTGGTCTTTCCCTCCCTGCCGGTGTCCAATCAACTCAAGCTGTTCGACATGATCAAGGACACCCAGAAGAAGGGCGTGCTGTTCAGCGAGCTGGACGAGGACACCTTCTTCACCCTCATCGAGGGCATCCAGCTCGAGGAGATCGTGGAGGTACTCGATCAGATGGCCCAGGACGATGTGGCGGACCTGATCGGCCGGATGCCCGAGGAGAAGGCCAACGCCATCCTGGAGAAGATGAAAAAGGAGGGCTCCGAGCAGATTGAGGGGCTGCTGCGCTACGGCGACGACACCGCCGGCGGCATCATGGTGCCCGACTACATCGCCCTGCTGGAGGACATGACCGCTGGCGAGGCCATCGAGTCGCTCCAGAAAGAGCACATGGACGTGGAGATGCCCTTTTACATCTATGTGGTCAATGAATACAAGAAGCTGGTGGGCGTCATCTCCCTTCGCCAACTGGTGGTGGAGTCGCCGGACACGCCGTTGCGCAACTTCATGACCACCGATATCTTTTCCGTAACCACCGACATGGACCAGGAGGAGGTGGCCCGCATCGTGGCCAGGTATGACATCCTGGCCGTGCCGGTGGTGGACAGCATGAGCAAGCTGGTGGGCATCGTCACCGTGGACGACGTCATCGACATCATCCGCGAGGAGGCCACAGAGGACATGCTGCGCATGGCCGGCGCCGGCGGCGAGTTCATCGAGACCAAATCGGTTCTGAAAAGCACCCGCATCCGCCTGCCCTGGCTGTTCGCATCTGCGCTGGGCGGGGTGATCGCCTTTATGATCATCGGCCATTTCGAGGAGAGCCTGAAACAGTTCACGGTGCTGGCCGCCTTCATCCCCGTGATCATGGGCATGGGGGGCAACATCGGCACCCAGTCGTCCACCATCGTGGTGCGGGGGCTGGCAACTGGGGTGCTGAATGTGCGGGACATGGGGTCTGTGGTATTAAAGGAGTTGTCCATCGGCCTGATCCTGGGGCTGGTGTACGCCGTTTTTATCGGCATGGTGGCCCAATTGCGGTTCAGCACCTGGGCCATCGCCGTCTCGGTGGGGCTGGGGCTGATCTGCTCCATGACCATCGCCGCGCTGGTGGGCTCGCTGGTGCCCATGCTCTTTGTGCGCATCCACATCGACCCGGCCGTGGCCACGGGGCCGTTTGTCACCACTTCCATAGATATCATCAGCGTATTTTGCTATTTTCAGATCGCCACCACCCTGCTTGGAATCTGACCTGATGGAGGAATTGACCAGCACGGCCCTCCTGCTGCGCCGCGTCGAATACGGAGACGCGGACCTGATCCTGACCCTGCTGACGCCGGAGGCGGGCAAGCTGTCCGCCATGGCCAAATCGGCCCGCAAGAGCGTCAAGCGCTTCGGCGGCATCCTCGAGCCCTTCACCCTCATGGGGATCGTCTGCGCCAGGGGCCGCGCCAATTTGCCCCTGCTCAGGGAGGCGTCCCTTGAAAACGCCTTTTACAATATCCGGTCCGACATCCGCAAAACCGCCTACGCCAGCTATTGGACGGAACTGGTGGACGGCTGGCTGGAGGAGCGAAAGCCGGCCGCCGCCGTCTTCCATCTGCTGTCCCACATGCTGGGGCGACTGGACGGAGGGGCCGCGCCGGAGGGCCTGAGCATCCTGTTTCAGATCCGGTTCATGGCCCTGTGCGGGCTGGCGCCCCAACTGGCCCGGTGCAACCGGTGCGGCGCTGAGATCGGCGCCGTCGCCGCGCCCCGGATGGTCTTTGACATCGCCGCCGGCGGCGTCATGTGCGACCGGTGCGGCTGTCAGGGCGGGCGGCGGGCCGTGTTGTCAAAGGGCACCGTAAAGCAGTTGCTCTGGGCCGGGGCCGGCGATCTGCGCCGGGCCGGCCGCCTCCGCTTCTCCCCCCGGTCCATCGCCGAGGGGCTCGACTTTCTAGAGACCTTCGTTCCCTATCATTTGGGCAGAAATCCCCGCAGCCTTGCTTTCCTGCGGCGGCTCCGCCGGGAGGCATCCCCATGATTCTGTTGATCACCGTCGTTTTTCTGACAATCTTCATATCGTCCCAGTGTTCGCTTTACGAGGCAACCCTGTATTCCACCCGCATGGGCACCCTGGAGGCCGAGCGGGCCGACCCCGCCCGGGGCGCCAAGGCCCGGAGGATGATCGACTTGAAGCAGCGCATCTCCGCGCCCCTGTCTGCCATCCTGATCCTGAACACCCTGGCCAACACCGCCGGCGCCACCCTGGCGGGCATGTACGCCCATCAGGCCCTGGGCGCTGTGTATGTGCCGCTCTTTTCGGTGGTGTTCACCCTGTCGATCCTGTTTTTCGCAGAGATCATTCCAAAGACCCTGGGCGCGGTGTACTGGCGTCACTTCTGGCCCCTGGTGATCTGGCCCCTGACTTTCATGAAATGGGGCCTTTATCCGTTCATACGGATCACCGAGGTGATCACCAGCCTGCTCACCCGGAAACAGGCGGCGCCGAACGTGACCGCCGAGGATATCCTCGGCACCATCCGGCTGGGGGCCAAGGGCGGGGAGATCAGCCACTGGGAGAGCCTGATGCTCCACAACATCATGCGCCTGGACACGGTGCGGGTGCGGGACATCATGACCCCCCGGACGGTGCTGTTCACCCTGCCCGAGGAGGAGACGGTAAGCCGCGTGTTCGAAAAGACCCGGGAGATGGGCCACACCCGGATACCGCTTTACCGGGGAGACCGGGAGAACATCGTGGGCTATGTGATGCAAAACGATCTGAGCCTGGCCATGATCCGGGGCGAGGACACCCCACTGCGGGACCTGGCCAAGCCGATCCGCATCGTGCCGGAGACGGAAAACTGCCTGGTCCTGCTCACCGAGTTTTTAAAGAGCCGGCGCCACATCGCCGTTGCCTGGGACGATTACGGCGGCCTGGCGGGCCTGGTGACCCTGGAGGACCTGATCGAAACGGTGCTGGGCACGGAGATAGTGGACGAGAGCGACCTGGTGGTGGACCTGCAACAGATGGCCAGGAAGCGCCGCCAGGCCCGCTTTCCCGGCGGGCGGGCGGACGGCGGGAGCGGAAACGGAAGCGGCGAAGGCAATGACAGCGAAACATCTTGACTTGAACATATTGGAAATGAAGGAGTCGATGGCATGCGGTATCGATACAGCGGGCTGACCGCCGCGGAGGTGACCTCCTCCCGCCGGATCTATGGGGCGAACAACGTGACCCAGAAGGAGATGGACACCTTCTGGGATAAGTTGCTGGACAACTTCAAGGACCCCATGATCCTGATTCTGCTGGTGGCCCTGGCCATCGTGACGGTGCTTGCGCTGACCGGCTACGCCCACTGGTACGAGGGCCTTGGCATCGCCGGGGCCGTGGCGCTGGCCACCATCGTTTCCACCATCTCGGAATACAAGAACGAAAAGACCTTCCAGAAGCTCCAGGAGGAGGCCTCCCGCATCGCGGTCAACGCGTTCCGGGAGGGTTATCTGCGCTCCATTCCCATCGAGGCGGTGGTAAAGGGCGACATGGTGCTGCTGGAGCCGGGGGACAAGGTGCCGGCGGACGGTCACCTTGTGGCCGGGGATGTCTTCGTCAACCAGGCAATGTTCACCGGCGAGGCCGAGGCGGTGGCCAAGCGGCCCGGCGGCCCGGACGACGATCAGCGCTCCATGGACAATCCCCACCAGCTTTTCCGGGGCACCACCATCGCCGACGGCGATGGCGTGATGGAAATCACCCGGGTGGGCGACGCCACCCACTTCGGCCAACTGGCCGGCGAGCTGGGCGCCA
>JAABTE010000046.1 GCA_011390035.1 Desulfobacteraceae bacterium
GGGGCAATGTTGCGGTGTCGTCATGTTCTTCTTCTCCTTTCCTTCCGTTTTGGGTGTTAAAGGATTGAAGCGACTACGCGCCGATTTTTTCGGCGATCTCCTTGCCGTAGTCCTGGGCCATCTTTATGCCGCCGCCCAGGGCGCTGGACTTTAAGCGCAGCGGGCCGTTGACCATCTTCATTTTAAAGATGTTCTTCATGGTGTCGAAGATCCGATCCGGCGCCTCGCCGCTCCAGCCGAAGGCGCCGAAGGCGGCGCCCACCCTGCCCTCGAGTCCGGCCTTTTCGGCCATGAAGAGCAACTGCTTCATCTTCTGGAGCATGTTGCCATGGTAGGTGGCCGAGCCCAGCGCGATGGCGTCGTATCCGGTCAGATCCGCCTCGCTCTTGACGGCGTTGACGTTCATTACCGTCGCATCGACGCCGGACAGGCGCAACCCCTCGGCGATCAGGTCGGCGATCTTTTCAGACTCGCCGGTGCGCGTGGCGTAAACAATGAGCGCTTTGGCCATTTCCGCCTCCCGTCAGATCCGCTTGTCCACGCCCTCGGTCTGGCAGTCGGGCGTGTAGCAGGTGTTATCGAGAAACTCGCATTTTTCCTTGCAGGAGGGGCATTTCTCCGGCGGCTTTTCCGCCTCCAGTGCATACCCGCACTTGCTGCATTTCCAGTTTGTCTGGCTCATGAGATCACCTCCTTGTATGCGTCGATCAGGGGATGCGTCGATCAGGCCTTCCAGAACCCGTGAAGATTGCAGTATTCCCGGGCCGTGACCTGATCAGCCTTGATGGAGAAGAATGCCTTGGGCTCCTGGCCGGGGCTGAGGAACTGGCGATGTGTGGCGCCGTCGGCGATGATTTCGATCCACTCGATGTAGTGCTTCTCCTCCATGGGATGGGCCACCGAGCCGACCTTTACGGAGATGCCATCGGCGCTCTTTTCGATCACCGGCACATGCTTTTCTTTGGCCGCGTCAACAGTGTTTTCGGCCATGCGCTTCATGGCCTGGCCGCAGCAGACAAGCTCGCCCTTGCCGCCGTGTAGCACTTCGATGATATTGCCGCACACATCGCACTTGTAAACTTCGCGTCTTTCCGCCATGATCTTCTCCTTATCGAATGCAGTTGTTGGTTTTTATTCCGCTTTCCGGTCGCGTTCCGCCTACCAGTTCTCTCCGAGCAGCTCGAAATGGGCCTGGGGATGGGCGCAGGCCGGGCAGGCCTCGGGCGCCTCCTTGCCCTCGAACAGATAGCCGCAGTTGCGGCAGCGCCACACAACGGCGGCGTCGCGCTTGAACACCCGGCCCGCCTCGATGTTGGCGGCCAGGTCCCGGTAGCGCTTTTCGTGCTGGCGCTCGGCCACCGCGATGTTTTCAAAGACCATGGCGATGGCGTCAAACCCCTCTTCCCGGGCCACCCTGGCAAACCCGGGATACATCTCCGTCTGCTCGTGATTCTCGCCATCGGCGGCCGCTTTCAGGTTCTCCACCGTGGGGCCGACGGCGCCGGCAGGGAACGCGGCGGTGATCTCCAGCTCGCCGCCCTCCAGAAAACTGAAGAAGCGCTTGGCATGCTCTTTTTCCTGGTGGGCCGTTTCTTCAAAGATATCGGCAATCTGCACATAGCCTTCCTTGCGGGCCTTGCTGGCGAAGAAGGTGTATCGGTTGCGGGCCTGGGACTCGCCGGCAAAGGCGGCCAGAAGGTTCTTTTCCGTGCGCGTGCCTTTTAACTGTGCCATTTTCGTCTTCCTCCATCATGTTTAATCGGTGTTGATCGGTCCATTTTTGATCGGTTGCCGTCTGATCGAATGATCGGTGTCGATGATGTCTTGCCTCCAGGCCGCACAGTGCCTGAATTATAACGCAACTTGAAAGCGGTTTGCAAATTTTTTCCGTTTTCCGCCCCGCCGTCACTGGCATTCGGGGCAGACGCCAAGAAAATCGATCCTTTGGCCGATGATGCGATAACCGGTGCGCCGGGCCAGCCCCTCCGTAACGGCATGGACCGTCTTCACCTCCGCGTCCACCACCCGCTCGCACCCCACGCAGAACAGATGCGAGTGGGGCGCCGGATTGCGGCCGTCATAGCGGCACCGGCCGGCCACGCGCAGCTCAACGATCTCCCCAAGCTCCTTTAGCAGCGTGACCGTTTTATAGATGGTGGCCAGGCTGGTCATGGGAAAGTCTGCCCGGACAACCTCGTGGATCTCCTCTGCCGTCGGGTGCCGACGGCTTTCGGCCAGCACCTTGAGTACGGCGCGGCGCTGGGGCGTCATGCGATATTCCCCCGCTTTAAGCCGATCGACCATGGCGGTCAGGCGATCATTTTGCGTGGGTTCACTCATGGGGCTGTCGCGGTCCTTTCCGGCTCGTTGGCTCGGCGTTATATTCCTTTCTAATAATCATTATCATTTAAAAACGAATTTACCAAATACCGGCCGGCAGTGTCAAGGAAAAAAAAGCCCGCCGCCGGAACACTGAACCCCGAAACAAAAAAGGGCATCGACGGCCCCATGGCCCTTGATGCCCTTAACATACTTGTTTTACGAAATGGTTACATCTTTTTGACGTTCTTCGCCGCCGGCCCCCGGTTGCCATCCTCCACGTCAAATGAAACACGATCCCCCTCTGAAAGGGTCCTGAATCCGTCCATGGTTATGGCCGTGTGGTGAACGAAGACGTCGCCGCCCCCCTCCTTCGCCCCGGGCCCCGGCCCGAACCGCGAGGGACAGGTATCGGCCCCGCTCTTCCACCATCAGCCGCTTTTGCGCCATCATGGACAGGAAGCCGGAAACGGCCGCTGACCCCTGGCCGGGATGCGCCGAAACGATGCGATCTAAAGACCTTGGAATCCGGCAGAACCGGTAAATGGCAGCCGAGGTTCCCGTGAGACGATGCGTCTCCGGTTCACCCTCGATCCGGCGCCGGCGGATGATGATGAAATCGCCCCCCTCCCGCCAGCTCAGAATCGGCTCGGTCCACCCGCCCCGGTGAAGGCGCTCGTAATCGGCCCGCCATCGGTCGATCCGCTCTTCCACCGGCCGCCACCGCCGGCGCTGGGCGGCCCGGTCTCCCCGGCACTGCTGGATCATGAAGGGAATGGCCCCGGCTGCCGCCTCGCCAAGCAGCCGCCTGTAATTAGGGTGATTTGAAACGGAGCGGATGCCGTAATCCCGGTATCGGTCAAACACGGGGCTGGACCGGCCCATCCAGAACCGCACGAACAGCAGGGGCCGGTAGCATTGCACATGATCGATGACCCGAAGGGTGCGGGCCACCTCGTCGTCGTCCGTGCCGGGGAACTCGGCGATGAGATTGGAAGCGTTCTTGATCCCCAGCTCCTCGCACCATTTCATTATGGCGATGTTTTCAAGGGCGGTCACGCCCTTTTTCATCTTCCTCAGCACGGAGCCGACCAGCGCCTCGATGCCGATCTGCGCCTCGGCCAGGCCCCCGTCCCGCATCCGCTCCAGCATCCGGCGGGATGTGGTGGCCCGGATCTCTCCGAACACCTTCGGCTCAAGCCCGGCGTTCCGCGGCGCCGCCAGGGCCCTGGCGCAGATGGACGGGGGCAGGGCGTTGTCCATGTAGCTGATAGCCAGTACCCGATGCGTCCGGATCAGCCCGATGGCCTCGTCGGCGGCCTGGCGGGCCGTCTTTTTGCGATACCCGGCCCATTGCAGGTTCAGATTGCAGAAGGCGCAGCCGCCGGAATCGCCCTCGGGGCCGCACGCGGCCTCCGGGGCAATGGCGGCCCCGGCGCCGGAAACCGTTTCAGCGCGCCGGACGCAGCCACGCGAGATCTCCAGGGGCAGAACGGGAAAAAACCGGCGGGCGGGCGGCAGGGTGGCCAGCAGCCGGAAATAATCGGAATAGTCTGGGGGCGGCAGGGCGGATAAATCGGCCATCTGGTAAAAACCGGCATTGGCTCCGGCCTCGCTTCCAGGCGCGGATTCGGATGCGGATCGGGCGGTCACCAGCCCCCGGCATCGGCATTGCCTGCCATCGCCGCCGGCCAGCAGGTGGGCCACCAGACGCGCCAGGGGCTTTTCCCCCTCCCCCGCCACCACGGCGTCCACCTGGGGAAAGCGATGGAAAAAGGCCGGCGTGGCAGAACAGGAAAAGATGGAACCGCCCAGGACGGTAAGGGTGTCCGGCGCGGCGCGGCGGACGCGGTCCAGAAAATAGAGGGCGGCGGTCATCTGGCAAAGGGAGGCAGACACCCCCACCAGGCCGCAGCGCCGCCAGTCGATGCCGTCGATGAACCGATCCGTGACAGCTTTCACGCGGGCGACCAGGGTAAAAAAATCGGTATCCGCAAGATCCGGATGCCCCTTTGCCTCCCTGCGGAACAGGGCGGCCGCTTCGTCCATCCGATCCGGCGTCAGCAGGGGGGCGTAAACGGTTTCGGCCAGCCAGGTCCGGCCGGAGATGGCCCTGTAGGGCGCATAGCCAATGGCGGCGGCGATGCCGAGATAAACGTGGAACGCGGAAACGGCCAGATCCGGGAATGTGACGCGCAGATGGGCCTTTAGCGCCCCAAGCTGGATGGAGGGGCGGTTGAACAGCGGCCAGGGCGGCGATATCAGGGCTATTCGATCCATGGCGTGACAGGAAAAAGGCTCATGCAACTTCCGGGTTTATGCCTACCTTTTTATAGAGTGGATGTCAAGGGGGGAAATATCCGGGCGCCGTCAAAGTCGTCCGCGCCGTCAAAGTCGTCCAGGCGCGGAAATGTTGTCTGAACCGCTGAATGGACTGGACACACGGGATATAAAACAGTATGGTATCCATTTTCAAAAGGCCCCTGATGATGACATCCATGCCCACATTCCAGAAAGCCTCTCATGATCCGGCCGCCCTTCCCTGGCCCCCTCTCCTGCGCGGTCGGCTGGAGCGGCGCTACCAGCGCTTCCTTGCCGACATCGTCCTGGATGATGGAAGCCCCATCACCGCCCACTGCCCCAACTCCGGCAGCATGAAGACCTGCGCGGAGCCGGGCCGGCCGGTGTACGTCTCCCGCCAGCCCTCCCCGCGCCGGAAGCTGCATTACACCTGGGAGATCATCGACATGGGCGCGTCCCTGGTTGGGGTCAACACCCTGGTGCCCAACCGGCTGGTGGCCCGGGCCATCGAGGCCGGCGCCGTGCCGGAGCTGCGGGGCTACGCCGATCTTAAGCGGGAGGCAGCCATACCCGGCGGCTCTCGCCTCGACCTGCTGCTGACCGGGCCGGGCCGCCGCCCCTGTTACGTCGAGGTGAAAAACTGCACCCTGGCCGACAACGGCGCCGCCCGCTTCCCGGATGCCGCGACCCTTCGCGGCCAAAAGCACCTGCGAGCCCTCATGGACCTGACCGCGGCCGGGTGCCGGTGCGTCTCGTTTTTTCTGGTGCAGCGGTCCGACACCGACCGCTTCGCGCCGGCCGACGCCATCGACCCGGCCTATGGAAGGCTGCTGCGGGAAGCGGCGGCGGCCGGCGTTGCGGTGATGGCCCATGACGTAATCATGGACACGCGCCACATCCGGCTGCGGCGGGCATTGCCGGTTGAGCTTTAGGCAAATCTGAAACAACTAATTGATTAGATAGCGAAAATCGATTACAAAGACGGGGATTGGACGGCTGCGGCGGGCTCTTGGGCCCGTCTGAAAAGACGGCCGTAAAGACGGCCATGTGAAGGTTGGTCGGGGCGAGAGGATTTGAACCTCCGGCCTCCTGCTCCCAAAGCAGGCGCGCTGCCAGACTGCGCCACACCCCGATGCCGGTTTCAATGCCGGTTCCAACGCACATCCGACTCATAGCACGATTCGGCCGGGGATGCAAGCCCCGGATTGGGGCCATGGGGCCAATTTTCCTTGACAATATTGGCGTTCAATACTATTATTCACGCTGCATTCTTCGGTTTTCGCTTTTTTTCAAGCACGTTGAAGCATGCCCGCGAGAGTGGCGGAACTGGTAGACGCACTGGACTTAGGATCCAGCTCTGGCGACAGAATGGGAGTTCAAGTCTCCCCTCTCGCACCAGAAATCAGCTTACCTGAAACCGAATCAGTTCAACATATATCTTCATAAAGTGCCTGAAGCCGCGAGTTTACACACTTCAGGCATTTGATTTCTTTGAGAAAGGGAAGCTACATGCAGGTTAATGTCGAAGATCTGAGCAGCGTCAGCAAGAGACTGGAAATCGAGGTCCCCGCCGAGGTGGTGGGCCGGGAACTCGACACCGCCTATCGGGATCTGAACAAAAAGGCGAAGGTGAAGGGTTTCCGGCCGGGCAAAACGCCCCGCAATGTGCTGGAGCGGCTGTATGGCAAGGACACCATCGGCGAGGTCACCGCCAAGCTGATTCAGGACAGCCTGACCGAGGCCGTGCGGGAAAAGGCGCTGCCCATGGTGGGTGATCCGGAGATCGAAAAGCCCCTGCCCATGGTCGCGCCCGGCTCGCCGTTCAAGTTCCAGGTCACCCTCGATGTGCGGCCCGAGCTGCCGGATATCGATTTTTCGGGGCTGGAGCTGACAAAGACCATCTATCCGATCACCGATCAGGAGATGGACATTCAGCTCAAGATGCTGCAAAAGAAGGTGGCAGAGCGCAAGCCCCTCGAGGAGGAGCGGCCCTTAAGAAAGGGCGATTACGCCGGCATCGATTACGAGGGACTCCAGAACGGCAAGCCCTTCGAGGCCGTGGGCGCCAACGAGGGGTACACATTGAAGGTGGGCGACAAGAGCATCCTTCCGGAATTCGACGATGAGATCACCGGCATGCTGCCCGGCGAGACACGGAATTTCACCCTTGCCTTCCCCGAGGACTACCGCAACGCCCAACTGGCGGGACAGACCGTGGATTTCAAGGTGACCCTCAAAGAGATCCGAATGGAGGTCCTGCCGGAATTCAATGATGAGTTCGCAAAGAATTTCGGCCCGTTCGAGACGCTGGAAGCCTTAAAGGACGCCATCGGCGCCAACCTGAAGCAGGGCTATGACAAGCGCAGCGAGCAGGAGCTGAACGAGCAGGTTTTTTCCGCCCTGCTGGAAAAAACCGAGTTCGAGGTCCCCGAGACCTTCGTTGTGGCCGAGCTGGGCATGCTCTTTGAGGAGACCCGGCGAAAATTCGCCTACAGCAACATGAAGATGGAAGATTTGGGCATCACGCCCGAGACCTTCGCCGAAAAATACCGCGGCGTTGCCCTCCAGCAGGCCCGCCGGCAGATGCTGCTGGCAAAGGTGATCGAGCAGGAGAGACTGCAGGTGGAGCCTTCCGCAGTTGAGCGGGAGATGGCCCGCATCGCCACATCCGCCGGCATAAGGATAGATGAGCTGCGCGGCCATTACGCGGAAAATCCGGAAAGGCGCCAGGTGCTGGAACACACCCTGCTTGAAAAGCGGGCGATGGATCTTATCATATCTCAAAGCAAGGTGACGGAAAAGCAGGCCGAGCTTGAAGAAGCGCCGGCCGGCGATTCGGCCCCGTCCACCGAGGCCGCGGAAGCCTGACGGGCCCGTGCGGCGTCACGCTATCCATTCGATCCATCACCGGCCGCCGGGGCGGCAAGGCGCCCACCGCCCCCCTCCCCTGCGGCCGACAGCCTGAAAGGAGTGACCCGTGTTAATACCAATGGTCATTGAACAGAGCAGCCGGGGCGAGCGCGCCTACGACATCTACTCGCGCCTTCTCAAAGACCGGATTATCTTTCTGGGCACCGCCATCAACGACGAGGTGGCCAACCTGCTCATCGCCCAACTGCTCTTCCTGGAGTCCGAGGACCCGGAAAAGGATATCAATTTTTACATTAACTCGCCCGGCGGCATTGTCACCGCGGGGCTTGCGGTATATGACACCATGCAGTACATCAAGCCGGACATCGCCACGGTCTGCATCGGCCAGGCCGCCAGCATGGCCGCCCTGCTGCTGGGCGCCGGCGCCGCCGGAAAGCGCTACGCGCTGCCCAACGCGCGGATCATGATCCACCAGCCCATGGGCGGATCCCAGGGGCAGGCGTCGGACATCGCCATCCAGGCCAAAGAGATCCTGCGCATGCGCGATACCCTCAACCAGATCATCTCGTTTCACACGGGCAAGGACATCAAGCAGGTTCAAAAGGACACCGACCGGGATTTTTTCATGTCTGGCGCCGAGGCCAGAAAGTATGGTATACTCGACCATGTGATCACCAGTCGAGACGATCTGGACAAGCTCGAGGAAGCCGAGGACGGAGGGAGCTAAACCATGAGTAAAAAAAGAAACGACAATGAAAACCTCTTTTGCTCGTTCTGCGGAAAGAACCAGAAGGAAGTCAAGAAGCTGATAGCGGGGCCGGCCGTTTATATCTGCGACGAGTGCATCCAGCTTTGCAGCGAGATCATCGAAGAGGAGAGCGAAAAGGATGTCCGCGAGACGGAAAGCTCGCCTTTGCCCAGGGATATCAAGCGGATGCTTGACGACTACGTCATCGAGCAGGACCCGGCCAAGAAGGTGCTGGCCGTGGCCGTTTACAACCACTACAAGCGGCTCAACTCCATCGTCAAGTCCGATGACGTGGAGATTCAAAAGAGCAACATCCTTCTGATCGGGCCCACCGGCTCGGGCAAGACCCTTCTGGCCCAGACCCTGGCCCGGTTTCTCAACGTGCCCTTCACCATCGCCGACGCCACCAGCCTGACAGAGGCCGGCTATGTGGGCGAGGACGTGGAAAACATCATCCTGGCCCTGCTGCAAAACGCCGACTACGACGTGGAGCGGGCCAAGCGCGGCATCGTTTACATCGACGAGATAGACAAGATCGCCGGAAAGTCGGACAACCCGTCCATCACAAGGGACGTGTCCGGCGAGGGCGTGCAGCAGGCGCTTTTAAAGATCATCGAGGGCACCACCGCCTCCGTGCCCCCCAAGGGCGGCCGCAAGCACCCCCAGCAGGATTTCGTCAAGGTGGACACCTCCAACATCCTGTTCATCTGCGGCGGCACCTTCAACGGCCTGGAAAAGATCATCCAGCGCCGGATCTCCCAAAAGTCCATGGGCTTCGGCGCCAAGCTGGCCAAGGTGGAAGAGAAGAACGTGGGCGAGATCCTCAAGAATGTTCAGCCGGAAGACATGATCAAGTACGGCCTCATCCCCGAGTTTCTGGGCCGGCTGCCGGTGATGGCCACCCTCCACGAGCTGGACGAGGCGTCGCTCATCCGGATACTCAAAGAGCCCAAGAACGCGCTGATCAAGCAGTTCCAGAAGCTGTTCGAGATGGAGGGCGTGAACCTTCGCCTCACCGACGCGGCGCTTCTGGCCATCGCGAGAGAGGCGCTCAAGCGCAAGTCGGGGGCCCGGGGGCTGCGGGCCATCATGGAAAAATGCATGCTCGACATCATGTACGATATTCCCTCCACCGAGAATGTGAAGGAGTGCGTCATAGGAGAAGACGTGGTCCTGAACAACGAAGAGCCGATCCTCCTGTACGAGCCGACCAAGAAGCAGGCTTAAATCGCCCGGGATAGATCGCCCGGGATAAATTGCCCGGTGGTTCCCGTTTCTCCGCGAGCGCGGAACTTGAGCTTGACATTCATTGGCCGGACCCATTAAGATCTCAAAGGGGTGTCGGATCGCCGCGGCGCGATCCGGCCCCCCTCCCCCCCTTGCTCATTTGAGTTAAAAAACCTAAATTTTCGAACCCTCAGCGAACAACCACAGGAACTATGATCAACATACCCAAGATATTCAAGCAGGACGGAACGCCCCGAACGCGGGTCATGCTGCCCCTGTTGCCATTGAGGGACATCGTGGTCTTCCCCCACATGGTGGCCCCCCTGTTTGTGGGCCGAACCAAATCGGTCAACGCCCTGGCCGACGCCATGGGCAAGGACAAAAGCGTCTTTTTATCCACCCAGATCCGCGCCAACATCGACACCCCCCGCCCCAAGGACCTTTCCGACATCGGCACCATCGGCAGCGTGCTGCAGTTGCTGCGCCTGCCCGACGGCACGGTCAAGGCCCTGGTGGAGGGAAAGGCGCGTGGCCGCATCACAGATTTTATACAGAACGACAATTTTTTCCAGGTGGCGGTGGAGCCGATCATAGAGCAGGATGAAGCGGCCCCCGAGGTGGTGGCCCTGGCCCGCTCCATCACGGAAAACTTCCAGGAATACGCCAAGATCAACCAGAACATCTCCAAGGATCTGGTCAACAATGTTCTGGGCATCACCTCCCCGTCAAAGCTGGCCGACACGGTGGCCGCTCACTTCGCCTTTAAAATCGAAGACAAGCAGAAGCTGCTGGAGGCCATCGCCATGAAGGACAGGCTGTCCAATCTGCTGCGCCTGGTCCGCCTGGAGATTGAGGTCTTCCGGATGGACAGGAAGATCAAGGGCCGCGTGAAGGATCAGATGGAAAAGACCCAGAAGAACTACTATCTGACCGAGCAGATGCGGGCCATCAAAAAGGAGATGGGGGAAGAAGACGCCAGCGACGAGCTGAACGAGCTGGAAAAGCGCATCCGCCGCAAGAAGATGTCCAAGGAGGCCACGGGCAAGGTGCGCCAGGAGTTTAAAAAGCTCAAGCTGATGACCCCCATGTCCGCCGAGGCCACGGTGGTGCGCAACTACATCGAGTGGATCATCGGCCTGCCCTGGACGGACCGCAGCAGGATCAACAACGACATAGACGCGGCGGAAAAGATCCTCAACGAGGACCACTACGGCCTGGAAAAGCCAAAGGAGCGAATCCTGGAATACCTGGCGGTCCAGTCCCTCATCCAGAAGGTGCGCGGCCCCATCCTGTGTCTGGTGGGCCCGCCGGGCGTGGGCAAAACATCCCTTGCCAAATCGGTGGCCCGGGCCACTGGCCGAAAATTCGTGCGCCTGTCTTTGGGCGGCGTGCGGGACGAGGCGGAGATCCGGGGCCATCGCCGCACCTACATCGGCGCCCTGCCGGGCAAGATCATCCAGTCGCTCAAAAAGGTCGGCGTCAACAACCCCGTCTTCTGCCTGGACGAGGTGGACAAGATGAGCATGGATTTCCGGGGCGACCCGTCCGCCGCGCTTCTGGAGGTGCTGGACCCGGAGCAGAACTACGCCTTCAACGACCATTACATGGATCTTGATTACGATCTTTCCGACATCCTGTTCATCACCACCGCCAACACCCTGCCGGACATCCCCCTGCCCCTGCAGGACCGCATGGAGATCATCCGCCTGCCCGGCTACACCGAGCATGAGAAGCTGAGCATCGCCACCGATTTTCTGGTGGCCAAGCAGGTGAAGATGAACGGCCTGGAGGGCCTGGACGTTCCGTTTTCCAAGAACGCCCTTTATACCATTATAAGAGAGTACACCCGGGAGGCGGGCGTTCGGAACCTGGAGCGGGAGATCGCCGCCATCTGCCGCAAGCTGGCCCGGGAGGTGCTGAAGAACCGCGAGTCCGCCGAGGCAAACGGCCTTCGGGTAACGACCAAGTCCATCGCCAAGTACCTGGGCCCGCCGCGCTATCGGCACAACCGGGCCGAGCAGGAAGACCGGGTGGGTCTTTCCACCGGCCTTGCCTGGACCCAGGTGGGCGGCGAGCTTCTGAGCATCGAGACCCTGATTCTGCCCGGCAGCGGCAAGCAGCTTCTCACCGGAAAGCTGGGCGACGTGATGAAGGAGTCCTCCCAGGCCGCCGTCAGCTATGTGCGCTCCCGCGCCCGGCAACTGCTGATCGAAATGGAATTTTATAAGGACTACGACATCCACATCCACGTCCCCGAGGGCGCCATCCCCAAGGATGGCCCGTCCGCGGGCATCGCCATGTGCGTGTCCATCGTCTCGGCCCTCACCCAGCGGCCGGTGCGCCGGGATGTGGCCATGACCGGCGAGATCACCCTTCGCGGCCGCGTTTTGCCCATCGGCGGCCTTAAGGAAAAGATCCTGGCGGCCCACCGGGCCGGCATCCTCAAGGTGCTCATCCCGTCCGAAAACGAAAAGGACTTGAAAGACATCCCGGCCAGCATCACCAAGCAGATCGAGATAGTGCCGGTGGAGCACATGGACGAGGTTCTGGCCCACTCCCTGGTGATGTCCGACTGCGAGGCATCCATCTTCAAAAAGAACGACATTCCCTTCGAGATGATCCCCAAGGACGCGGGAGATCCGGAGCAGCCCGGAGCGGTGAACTGACCCGCCCAAAAAAAATAATCGCCCCCTTCATTTTTTCGCTTGACAGTCGGGGGCGTTTTGGGTATAAATTGTTCTTGTCTGTCAGGGCAAACCTGATAGGGCATGAGGGCGGATAGCTCAGTTGGGAGAGCATCGGCCTTACAAGCCGAGGGTCACAGGTTCAAGCCCTGTTCCGCCTACCAGCCAGCAACCGATTACGGGGGCGTAGTTCAGCTTTGGTTAGA
>JAABTE010000047.1 GCA_011390035.1 Desulfobacteraceae bacterium
TCAAGTTCGTGGGCGTGAAGATGGAGGAATCCACCTTGCTGTCCGGCGTCCGCCTCATGGACATCCCCAAGCTTCTGGGGGACCAGCGGCTGCTCATCGCCGCCGTGGTGAGAGAGGAGAATCTGATCATCCCCAGGGGCGACGACAAGCTGCTGCCCGGCGACCTCGTCTATTTCATCAGCGAGGAGAGCAAGCTGATGGATACCCTCAAGATCTTCAACAAGCGCGCCCGGCCCATCCGCCACGTCCTGATCATCGGCGGCGGCCGGGTGGGCATCCGCCTGGCCCGGCTGCTGGCCGGAAAATCGATTCACACCAAGATCATCGAAAAATCCGTAGACCGCTGCGCCCGGCTGGCCGACGAGCTGGACAACGTGGTGGTCCTCTGCGGCGACGGGTCTGACCAGCGGCTGCTCATCGAGGAGAACATCCAGTCCATGGACATGGTGGTGGCCCTGACGAGCGACGAGGAGACCAACATCCTCACATCCCTTCTGGTCCGGCGCATGGGGGTGCCCAAGACCATCACCAAGATCAGCAAGTTCAGCTACTTTCCCCTGATGCTGGCCATCGGCATGGAGCAGGTGGTCAACACCCGGCTGTCGGCCATCAACACCATCCTTCAGCACATCCGAAAGGGAAAGGTGCTGTCGGCCATCTCCATTAAGGGCGAGGAGGCCGAGGTGATGGAGGCCGAGGCTTTGGAGACCTCTGATATCGTGGGAAAACCGCTCAAGAAGCTGTCCTTTCCAAAGGGGGCGCTGGTGGCCTGCATCATCAGGGGCGAGACGGTGATCATTCCCACCGGCGAGTCGGTCATCGCCCCCAATGACCGGATCGTGATCTTTGCCATGCGCCACGCGGTGGCAAGGATCGAAAAGATCCTTGCCGTGAAGCTGGAGTATTTTTAAAATGCGCTGGCGATATGTGCTGTATGTGGTGGGCATCCTGCTGGTTTTTCTGGCGCTGTTCATGGCCCTTGCCCTGATGGTGGGGCTGCTGTACGGAGACGGCAGCATCCGCTCCCTGGCCCTTTCCATCGGCGCCACCATGGCCGCCGGCCTGCTCCTTTTCGGTATTTTCGGCGGCGAGAAGACGGAATACATCAGCCAGCGCGAGGGGATGGCCATCGTGGCCGCGGGATGGACCGCGGTGGGGCTGTTCGGGGCGCTGCCCTTTTACCTGGGCGGGGAGATGGGCGCCTTCACCGACGCCTTTTTCGAGTCGGTGTCGGGCTTTACCACCACCGGGTCCTCCATCCTGACGGACATCGAGTCGGTCCCAAGGGGCCTGCTCTTCTGGCGCAGCCTGATCCAGTGGCTCGGCGGGATGGGCATCATCGTGCTGTCCCTTGCCATCCTGCCCTTTCTGGGGGTGGGGGGGATGCAGCTTTACAAGGCCGAGGTGCCGTCTCCCGTGCCGGACAAGCTCCGGCCCCGCATCCGGGACACGGCCATGATCCTGTGGCAGGTCTATGCCCTGCTGTCGGCCGTTCAGGTGCTGCTGCTGCTGCTGGGGGGCATGAGCCTGTTCGACGCCGTCTGCCACGCCTTCACCACCATGCCCACGGGCGGCTTTTCCACACGGAACGCATCGGTGGCCGCTTATGACAGCCTTTATTTCGATATCGTCTTTATCGTCTTCATGATGCTGGCGGGCATCAATTTTTCCCTTCATTACCAGTTTCTGAAAGGCGCGCCCCTGGCCTTCTGGCGGGATTCGGAGTGCCGGTTTTTCCTCCTGGTGGTCCTGCTGCTGGTGGTCGTGGTGAGCCTTGACATCCACAAGACGGCTTATGCCGGCATAGGGGAGGCCTTTCGGTACGGGGCGTTTCAGGTGGTGAGCATTGTCACCACCACCGGATACGCCACCGCCGACTATGAGCAGTGGCCGGCCATGTCCCAGATAATCCTGCTGCTGTGCATGTTCCTGGGCGCCTCGGCCGGCTCCACCGGCGGGGGCATGAAGTGCCTGCGGATCATGCTGTGCCTGAAGTATTGTTATAAAGAACTGTTTTCCCTCATTCATCCCCACGCCGTCACCCATGTGAAAATCGGCGGAAAGAGCGTGCCCGAGGACATCATGCGCAGCATCTTCGGGTTTTTATCCCTCTACATGCTCCTGTATGCCCTGTGCGCCGTGGCCCTGGCCGGCATGGGGGTGGATTTCGTCACCGCCTTCGGCGCGGTTGCCGCCACCATCGGCAACATCGGGCCCGGATTCGGGGCGGTGGGGCCGGTGGAGAATTTCGCCCTGATCCCGGCGGCGGGCAAGTGGCTGCTCATCTGGTGCATGCTGCTGGGGCGCCTGGAGATTTATACGGTCATCATCCTGCTTGTCCCCGAATTCTGGCGGCGCTGACACTGCCGGCGGCGCTGCAGGCCCCCCTTCCGATTCCCCGGCGGGACAAGGATTTTTTCCCCCCGCCTACCCGGCGGCGTCTGGATGGCGGGGTATCGGATAGGAAAAATCGACCGCTTCGGGTAGGAAAATAGCATCCCCCGATTACATCTGCCATCCCATTGATTTTCAGCCCTTTTTTGTGAAATATGAAAGGCAGGGATAAAGAATGTCAATCGCAAGCCGGGTCATGAAAGGGGGAGCCATGAAAGAGGGTCGCTACACACTCAAGGAACTCAGCCGGGAATTCGAGATGAGCCTGAGGGAGCTGCGCAAGCACATCAAGCAGGGCACCCTGGTGGCAGACAAGGTGGGGCGCTGCTACTGGGTCAACGCCGCCGAGCTGGAGAGGTTCATCGCAAAGACCACCAGGACCATCACCCGAAACTACCTTTGCCAGCATTACGACAGTTGCCTGGATGACGCGGCCCGGGCCAACAATATCTTCGGGTGCGATGAATGCACGCGCTTCAGGCAGGCGGAAAAACAGGTGATTTCCGCTCTGGACCTGGGGGGGATGCTCAACCTGTGGGAGAACGTGTTCGGCCGCAAGCTCACCATTTAGCCGGGCCCGGGATATGCCAGGCGGCCGGCCTCCGGTCGCCTGGCATCCGCCGGGCGGCCCCGCCGGCCACCATGGGCGCCGCCCGTCAACCGGCCCTCCGGCTCCCGGCCTTCCGCTCCTCAGTCCATTCCGTCCTTCCCGTTTCCCCGCCCCGTGAAAAAAAACCGCGTCCTTAATGGCATATTGTTCTTGCATGTCCGTCCATATCAAAGTAATTTAGGAAGTGTTTATATACCCTAAACTGCGGGCGCGGATTTGAAAGCGGTTTAAATGCCGCCTTTGGTGGTTGAATTTATGGAATAATTATAGTATTATACCCCCGATGAAAAAGTGAGGGCGTCAATCCAAATGCAACGGTCAACAGGAGGTGTCAGGATGGCAAGGATTTTCTGGAAAGCGTTCTTTGTCGTTTGTATCGGTGCGCTGATCATGGGCTGCGGCGGCGCCAAGCCCCAGCGGGACACGAATGCCGGCGCTGCGGCGATCCAGCCGGCGAATGCCGCCGCCGGGTCCATGGATGTTTCCGGGGATGTTTCCGGGGATGTTTCCGGGGATGCCTTCGGGGACGGCTCCGGCGTCATGCTCGCGGCGGCCGGTGATAACGAGATGGCGCCGGCCCTGGACACCTACATGGAGACCGTCGATAACTTTCTGGTCATCCTGGACGCCTCCGGGTCCAAGTTCCTGCCCTACAGCGGTCAGATCAAGCTCAAGATCGCAAAGGACATCCTCCGCCGCTTCAACGCCCGGGTGCCGAGCCGCCCCCTCACCGGGGCCCTGCGGCGCTACGGGTTCGAGGCCGGCGCCTTCTCCGAGCCCACGGAGCTGCTGTACGGCGTGGGGCCTTACTCCCGGTCGGCCTATGCCGACGCCATCGAGGTGGTGCGGTGGGCCGGCGGCAAGAGCCCCATGGCCATGGCCATCGACGCGGCCAGCGATGACCTGTCTTCGGTGGCGGGCAACATGGCCCTTGTGATCATCAGCGACGGCAAGATCTACCAGGGAGACCCGGTGGAGGCGGCCCGGCGCATGAAGGAGCGCTACGGCGACAGGCTCTGCATCTACACGGCCCTTGTGGGGGACCTGCCCTACGGCAAGGTGCTGATGCAGCAGGTGGCCGATGCCGGCGAGTGCGGCTACATGGTCACCGCTGACGACCTTGCGCCCGACGCCAACATGGACCAGTGGGTGGACGACATCTTCAACCGCACCCGCCGCTTCCAGCCCCGCCAGGTGTTCCGGGTGGCCGAGGCCCAGCCATGCATTGACGCCGACAGGGACGGCGTATGCGACGACGTGGACGCCTGCCCCGGCACGCCCATCGGCGCCCGCGTGGACGCCCGGGGCTGCTGGGACATCGGCAAGGTCCAGTTCATCATTGACCGGTACAACATCCAGCCGCAATATTATCCCGTCATCGACGAGGTGGCGAGGGTGATGAGCCTGAACCCGGGCCTTAAGATCAAGGTCCAGGGCCACACCTGCACCATCGCCTCGGAAAAGTACAACATGAAGCTGTCCTACAACCGGGCCATCTCCGTGTCGGACTACCTGCTCAAAAAGGGCATCCCCTCCGAGCGCATCGCGGTGGAAGGCTTCGGTTTCCATCGGCCCGCGGCCTCCAACCAGACGGAAGAGGGCCGCGATCTCAACCGTCGCGCGGAGTTCGAGCCGGTTAAGCCGGTCCGTTAACCGGTCAAGCCGGTCCGTTAATCGGTTGCGTGAAAAAGGGGGTCCCGGCAGTCCGCCGGGGTCCCCTTATACGGCGTGAAGGCCCGACACGGGAGGAGGCTTTATGAAACGGATCATCAAATGGTTAATGATCCTGGCAATGGCCGGCGTGGCATTGATCGTGGTCGGCATTCTGGCGTTGCCGGCGATTCTCGACACAGACAGCTTCAAGCCGCGCATCGAAGAGAGCCTGTCGGATGCCGTTGGCCGGGACATCCGGATCAATGGCCCCCTCAAGCTGTCCCTTTTTCCCTTCATCGGCTTCGTGGTCTCCGATTTTCGCATCGCCAGCCCGGAGGGGTTTTCCGAACCCCACCTGCTGCGGGCGGAGCGGTTTGAGATCCGGGTGGCGGCGGCGCCCCTGCTGTCCCGCCGCATCCGGGTGGAGCGCATCGGCCTTATCGGCCCCCAGGTGGCGCTGGAAAAAGCGGCCGATGGCCGGGGCAACTGGGAAGGGCTTGGCGGCGAAGGCGGGGGGAAGCCCGCGCCCTCCGAGGGCCAGGCCGGCCCGGGCGCGCCGCCCCCGGGGGGAACCCCCGGGCAAACCTTCGGCATCGACGCCATCGTCCTGGAGAACGGCCGGCTGCTCTGGATCGATCATGCCGCCGGTCTCCGACGGACCGTGACGGACGTCAATCTGAGCCTCGCCGACATCGCCCCCGACACCCCGCTTAAACTTTCCTTCAGCGCGGTCGTGGACGATCGTCCCATCTCCCTTTCCGGCGCCATCGGCCCATTTGGCGCCATGCCGCCGGCGGGAAACCCCATTCCGCTGGATCTGACCCTGACGGCCCTTGAGACCTTCAAGGCCCATGTGGTCGGCCGCGTCCAACCGGGCGGCGGACCCGAGGGGGAAAAGGAAAGCGCCACCGGCCTGACGCTGTCGGTGGACGTGCCGCCCTTTTCCCCCCGCGCCATGGCTGCGAAGCTGGGCCGCCCCGATCTGATCCGGACCTCCGATCCGTCGGCCCTGGACAATGTGTCTCTTAAAGCCCGCCTGTCCGCGGGGCCGGATTCCCTGACGGTCTCGGACGGCCATCTGACCCTGGACGGCGCAAAGGGCGAGTTTCACCTGAACGTGGCCCGATTCGATCCGCCCGATATCCGTTTCGGCATGAAGATGGACGCCCTGGACGCGGACCGGTACCGGCCGCCCTCTCCGCCCCCCGGCGGGGAAAAGACGGAGCCGGCGCCCGGAGATCCGGAGGCCGGGGAATCCACCCCCGGAGATCGCGCCGCCCTTCGCCGGCTGAAGCTGGCCGGGGAGCTGGCCGTGGGCCGGCTGACGGCATCCGGCCTGACGCTGTCTGACCTGCGCTGCAGGATCGCCGCCGAGGATGGCGTGTTCCGCATCGACGGCCTGGATGGCGGAATCGCCGGTGGCGCCCTTCACGCCACGGCCCGGGCCGACGCGCGGCCGGCGTCGATCCGCTCCGGCTTCGACCTGAAGCTGGCCGGCGTCCGGGTGGGCGAGCTGGTGGCCGCCCTGTCCGGAAAGGACCGGATCGAGGCGGTCGGAGACGTGAACCTGGCCGTCTCCGCCGAGGGCGAAACGCCCGCCGCGGTCAAGCGCAGCCTGTCCGGCGGCGGCAGCGTCAATCTGACAGAAGGCGCCCTGAAGGGATGGGACCTGACCCGCATGACCCAAAATGTCAAGGCCCTGCTCGATCCGGACGCGGCATCCGCGTCGCCGGAGGGCCGCACAGATTTTTCCGAGCTTAACGCCCGGTTCACCATCGCCGGCGGCGTACTCGACCTGACCGAGGCGCGCCTGATGGCACCGCTGATGCGCGTGACGGTGAGCGGCTCGGCCGACATCGCCGCGGAAACCCTGGACCTGCGCACCGACCCCCGGCTGGTTAGCACCTTAAAGGGCCAGGGCGACACGGCCGAGCGTTCCGGTGTGGCCGTGCCGCTTTTGATCACCGGCACCTTCGCGGACCCCATCATCCGGCCCGATGTCGCCGCCCTGGCCGAGCAGTTGCGAAACCTGGATCTCAAGGGCGCGGCCGATGCCCTGCGCAAGGGCCTCGATGCGGGCGAGGGCGGGCTTGACGCCGCCGTGGAGGCGGGCCGCCGGCGCTTGGAAAAGGCCCTGGAGGGAACCCCGAAGCCGGCCCCGGAAGAGGGGGAGAAAAAGTCGGCCTCCCCGAAGGAGAAGGTGTCGGATTTCATACGCAAGCTGCCCTTCGGCCAGTAGCCGGGCGGAAAAATCGTTCCGTCCCATCATAATAGATGTTGAAATTTTGACTTTTTTATAATATTGCGGTTTTTCAGAAGACATGCTACAGAGTATGGGGTAAAAAATGGCATGACGCCCTAAAAAAACGATGTTATTGACAATACGATAAAATCGAGGACGCATGGAAGGGGGTGTGGCGATGGTGTGAGGGAGCTATCCTTAATCGTAAGGGTTGGGTTCTAAATTCTAATTACTACAGGAGGAGAGAGATGAAGATGAAAAAAACCTTTGTGTTGGCGGCGCTCGGTGTCGCCTTTTGCCTCATGATGAGTCTGCCGGCCTTTGCCGTGGAATTGTCGGCGGATGCCGCCAAGGCCATGACCGACCCCGTCGGCTACGCCACGGTTCGGGACGGCAAGGTGGTATTTGCCACCAGGGCCGCCGCCTACAGCCCCTCAACGCTCGACAGCCTGCTCAACGCCTATGGCGTCTCCCTGACGCCGGAGGCGGCCCAGGGGCTCAAAGGGCCCGTCGATTACGCCAAGGTCAAGGACGGCAAGGTCCTTTTCGGGAAACGGGCCACCGCCTACAGCCCCGATATCATGCACCAGATCCTGACGGCCTATGGGCTGTGCCTTGCCCCCGGGGCGGTGGCCGGCATGCCCGCCACCTATGCCACGGTCAAGGATAACACAATCCTGTTCGGCAAGCGCGCCGCGGCTTACAGCCCCGACACCTTCGATGCCATCCTGGGCGCCTATCAGCTTTGCGCCGCTCCGGTGGCAGACGCCGCTCCGGGCGACGCCGACGGCGATGGCGTGCCTGATGATCGCGATCGCTGCCCCGGCACCCCGGCCGGCGTCCGCGTTGACGCCCGCGGCTGCCCGCTGGACAGCGACGGAGACGGCATCGCCGATTACCTGGATCGCTGCCCGAACACCCCCATGGGCGTGGCCGTTGACGCACAGGGCTGCCCCATCACCGCCGACCGTCCCGCGGTTCCGGGCGACGCTGATGGCGATGGCGTGACCGATGACCGGGATCAGTGCCCCGGCACCCCGGCCGGCGCCGTGGTCAACGATGTGGGCTGCTGGGTCGTGGGCAACCTGCTGTTCGATTACGACAAGTCCACCATTCGTCCGCAGTACTACTCGGATCTGGATCAGGTTGTGCGGGTGCTCAAGCAGAATCCGGGCATGCGCGTGGAGATCCAGGGCCACACGGACAACGTGGCTTCCAAGAACTACAACCTGAAGCTGTCCGAGCGCCGTGCCAACGCCGTTGCCAACTACCTGGCGCGCCATGGCGTTGACAAGGGCCGGTTGAGCACCAAGGGTTACTGGTTCTCGCGTCCGGTGGCGCCCAACACGACGCCGGAAGGCCGTCAGAAGAATAGGCGCGTGGAGATCCATCCGATTTACTAATCGGGTCGGTGGGTTTTCAGGTTCGCTGAACCTTCAGCGGTAACAAATGGGGTGCGGGGGCGCTCCCGTTGACATGGCGCTCCCGCATCCCTATGTTATTTGACGATCTAGTCCTTATTCAGGTGATTTTTTTTTCAGACGAAAGGATAAGCGCATGGCATCAGGCGTTTTGGAAATCGATGACGGCAGTTTCGAAAAAGAGGTGCTCCAGGCGGACAAGCCCGTGATGGTGGACTTCTGGGCCCCATGGTGCGGCCCCTGCAAGGCCATCGGACCGGTTGTGGAGGATCTGGCCGGCGCCTTCGGCGATCAGATCAAGTTTTCCAAATGCAATGTGGACGACAATCCCGTCACCCCCGTCAAGTACGGCATCAAGGCCATTCCCACCCTGATCTTCTTCAAGGACGGCAAGGTGGCCGAACAGATCACCGGCATGGTGGCCAAGTCCAAACTGGAAGACACCATCAGGAAAGTGCTCGGAACATAACACCAATGAATACCCAGGATCGGTTCCGCCCGGCGGCGAGCGCCACGCTCGCCGCCGTTTCTTATGGACGAGGGCCGAAAGGGGTCGAGAATATCTTATGAAGCGTGTGATCCATGGATTGCTGGCCCTGGCGCTGCTGCTGCTGTCCGGCTGCGCCTGGTTTGAAACCCGGCAGGAGAAAACGGCGACTCAGCTCGCCGCAGACGGCATGACCGCCTATGAGCGGGGCAAATACCGCGACGCCATCGAATCCTTCGAGAAGCTGCGGGACTGGTATCCATTCAGCAAGTACGCGGCGCTGGCGGAGCTGAAGACCGCGGACAGCTATTTTCATCTGGGCGAGTACGACGAGGCCATGTACGCCTACGAGACCTTTGAGCGGCTTCATCCCAGAAACGAGGCGGTCCCCTATGTAATCTACCAGATCGGCCGCTGCCATTTCGACCGCATGGAGAGCGTGGACCGGGACCAGACAGCCACCCGAAAGGCCCTGGAAGCCTTCAACCGGTTGAAGCAGAGCCATCCGGACAGCCCCTATGCGGAAAAGGCCGACGCCCACATTCAGGAATGCTATCGCAACCTGGCGGGCCACGAGTTTTATGTGGGCATGTTCTATTTCAAGAGCAAGCACTACAAAACGGCCATCAGCCGCTTCCAGTCCGTCCTCGACGACTACCCGGACGTGGGGGAGTTGAGCTGGAAGGCCCGGCGCTACATCGCCATGGCCCGGGAGCGCATGGGCGAGGCGACCGAATAAAAAAAATGTCTTTACACGCGCCGCCGGCGGGTGTATAAATCCAATTTTTGTGTTTGTTGCGGAATCAACTTCTCTTTTGCAAGGATCAGGGAGAAATAACCATGTCCAAGATGTGCGAGCTGTGTGGAAAGAAACCGGTGGTGGGCTGCAATGTCAGCCATGCCCATAATGTTACCAAGCGCCGCTTCAACCCCAACCTCCAGCGGGTCCGAACCGTTCATAACGGCCAGGTGAAGCGGATGATGGTCTGCACCAACTGCATCAAGTCGGGGTACGTGGTCAAGGCCCCATAGGCCCACCTATGTCTTGATCCGCCTGGCCTCCGTTATCGTCTTCACCTTCCGGATGGCGGCCAGCACCTTGTCCAGGTGCTGCGTGTCCCGCACCGCCAGGGTGAAGCGGCTTTCCACCGTATTGTTCCCCCGCGTTTCGGAATTGGCCGCCATAATGTTGGCACCGTTTTTGCTGATATTGGCGGCCAGGTCCGCCAGAAGGCCCACCCGATCATGGGAAAGGATGAGGATCTTCACCGGGAAGGTCTCCGCCTTCTCATGATGCCACTCCACATCGATCTGCCGGTCCGGGTTCATCTTCAGGGCGTTGACGCACCCGGCCTGATGGACCGTCACGCCATGGCCCCGGGTGATGTATCCGGTGATCCGGTCTCCGGGCAGGGGCTGGCAGCAGCGGCCGAAGCGGATCAGGATGTCGTCGTGCCCCTTCACCTTCACGCCCGTTTTGGGTTTCCTGGGGCGCTTGCGGCCGGTGATCCGGCTCATGAGCCATGAGGGCTGGGCGGCCTCGCCTTCGGAAGCCTCCTCCTCCCTCGGCTGGAACTTGCGCACCACCTGGAGCGGCGTCACCTTTCCGTAGCCGATGCTGGCCAGCAGATCGTCCACCGATTTGAACCCGAACTGCTCCACCACCCCGGCCATCTCGTCGGAGCGGAGCAGCTCGGCGAAGTTGAGCTTGTGCTTGCGGAAGCGCTTTTCGCACATCTCCCGTCCGATGGACACGCTCCGGTTCTTGTCCTGGGTCTTGATCCACTGGCGGATGCGGGAGCGGGCCTTGACGGTGCGGACGAAGCCGAGCCAGTCCTTGCTGGGGTTGTGGTTCTGCTGGGTGACGATCTCCACCACGTCGCCCGTCTGCAACTCGTATTTCAGGGGCACCATCCGGCGGTTTACCTTGGCGCCGATGCACTGGCTGCCCACCTCCGTGTGGATCATGTAGGCGAAATCAACGGGCGTTGCCCCCTTGGGCAGGGTTTTGATCTCGCCATTGGGGGTGAAGACATAGACCTCGTCGGGGAACAGATCGATGCGGACATTTTCCAGGAACTCATCCGGGTCGTTGAAGCTCTCCTGGTTTTCAATCAGGTTCTGAATCCAGGCGAACCGCTGGGTGATGTCCTCGTCCATCCGGCGGTCCTCCTTGTATCCCCAGTGGGCGGCGATGCCCGATTTGGCCACCTTGTCCATCTCCTGGGTGCGGATCTGGATCTCGATGCGCTGGCCCTTGGGGCCGATGACGGTGGTGTGCAGGGACTGGTACATGTTCGGCTTGGGCCGGCCGATGTAGTCTTTGAACTTGATGTCGATGGGCTTCCACAGGTCGTGCAGGTGCCCCAATGCCTCGTAGCACTGGTACTTTGTGCCCAGGATGATGCGAAAGGCGATGATGTCGTAGATGTCCTCGAAGTTGAGGTTCTGCTTGGCCATCTTCTGATAGATGCTGTAAAAATGCTTATACCTGCCCATCACCTCGCACTTCAGGCCCGCTTTTTCCATCTCCTCGCGGATCTTGTCATTGACCGTTTCAATGTAGTTTTCCCGCTCGACCCTGTCCTGGCTCACCCGGCGCTCGATCTCCGCGTACCGGTCGGGCATCAGGTGCATGAAGGAGATGTCTTCCAGCTCCTTTTTCATCCAGTAGATGCCGAGGCGGGAGGCGATGGGGGCGTAGATGTCCAGGGTCTCCTGGGAGATCTGGCGCTTTTTGGACTCCTTCTTGTGAAACCCCAGGGTGCGCATGTTGTGGATCCGGTCGGCCAGCTTGATCAGGATCACCCGGATGTCGTCGGCCATGGCCAGCAGCATCTTGCGGATGCTTTCCGCCTGGCGGGCCTGGGCGCTGCCGAAGGACAGCTTGCCGAGCTTGGTGACGCCGGAGACGCAGTGGAGAACGTCCTTGCCGAACATCTCCCGGATCTCGTCTTCGGTGGCGTGGGTGTCCTCGATCACGTCGTGGAGCAGGCCGGCGGCCACCGACACCACGTCCAGGTTCATGTCCGACAGGATATAGGCCACCTCCAGCGGGTGGGTCAGGTACGGCTCGCCGGAGAGCCGCACCTGGCCGTGGTGGACCCGGGCCGAAAAGATGTAGGCCCGGTCCACGATATCCACATCCGCGTCCGGATTGTTTTCCACAATCCGGTCGATGATGTCGTTGATGCGAATCATATCAGTACGCTTTGGCGAACACCGCCCGGGCCGTGGCCGGCTTTCCGCAGCGGACGCAGCCGTTCGAGGCGGCCGGAGCGTCCATGCTTTCCTCTTTCAGGGGAAGGCATCGGATGGTTACGGCAAGCGCCTCTTTGATCTCCGCCTCGCAGGCCGCCTCGCCGCACCAGGGGGAGATGGCGAAGCCGCCGTGGATCTCGGGATCATCGGCGTTCCGGGGCGTGAAAAAGGCGTTGAACGCCTCATGGTTCTCGATGGTGGCCGTGTGCTCCCGCCGGTAATCCA
>JAABTE010000048.1 GCA_011390035.1 Desulfobacteraceae bacterium
GGAAAGGTCCCGCAGCACATTGACCCGTGCCGGCCGGCCCCGGTATTGGATGTTCCTTGCCCGGGCCTCCACGGGCAGCGCTGTGCCGTCCCGGCGCTGCACCTCGATGCAGTGGACGCTATCCTGGTTCGGATTGGCAAGGGCTTTTTTCACGAGGAGCTGCCAGGCGGGGGGGATGAACGCGGTCAGGTGCCGGCCGACGATCTGGTCGGGGGGGTAATCGAGCATTTGCGCCAGTGTGTCGTTCACCTCCAGAATGATTCCTTTTTCGTGAATGAACACCCCGTTGAACACCGCCGATTCCAGGACGCGATGTCGCTCGATCTCCTCGACCATCCCCTCGTCCAGGCACAGGTGCGCCCTCACCCGCGCCAGCAGCTCCTGGGCAATGAAGGGTTTGACGATATAGTCCGCGGCGCCGGCCCGGAAAAATCGAGACGCATCCAGCGGCGCGCCATTGTTGGCGATCATGAAGATCACGGGAGCCGACAGGGAAAGGGGCTCCCCCTTGAGCTGCCCGCACACCGCACGGGCGTCCTCGCCCGGAAGGCCCGCGTCGAGCAGAACCAGATCGGGCGGCGTCCGGCGCGCCAGCCGAATGGCTTCGCTGCCGTCCCTTGCAAAGCGGATCCGGTATTCATCGGCATCGGCCAGCAGGCTCATGCCGCCTTTCAGCGCTTCCGGGCATCCGTCCACCACCAGAATATCTTTTTCAGGCGTCCGCCTCAACCTCCAAGCCCCCCGTCCTATGGTATGATATAAATAAGGAGTGACCCAAACAATGCTTCCCATGGGCGCAGGCTTCTTAAAAACGGTTTGATTCTAAGACCGATACCACAAACAAACGCTTTTTGTAAAGCATAAATCATACGGGAATATTCTTTATAACCTTGAATTTATATGGATATTTATCAGCCGCAAAAAATATATACGCGTGATGCGTTTTTTCCGGTTTGCATTATCTCCGGCGGTATTATATTATAGGGTTTAGCATGAAGCGTCTGATTCAGGAGGAATCTCAATTGCTCCCGGTGGCAACGCGGAAGCGCCTGTGGACAGCCCGACGTAGCGGTATCGGGCTTTTTTTACTTTGAGGAAAGGGTGGATGCCCATGCGAGGCCCCACATTCGAGACCCATTTTCGGCGATGGAAAACCTGTGCCCCGGCGACCGGCGGGGCGCCCATGAAAAAAGGGGCTGGCCAGGACCCGGCCAACCCCTTGATTTGTATGGTACGCCTGGAGGGATTCGAACCCCCGACCTACGGATTAGAAGTCCGTTGCTCTATCCATCTGAGCTACAGGCGCCTGTGATGCTCGCACCCCTGTCTCCTAACACACTTCGGCGCCAAAGTCCATGGAAAATGCCACCGGCGGCGGTCATTTCTTTGAAACCAAAACTCGAAGGACAATGGGATCATTAAAATGAGCAAAAAACCAAAAACTTCCGGCAAGGGGCCCGAAACGGACGAAAAAGGGTTTCGCCGGATGAATAAAGATGATAACATGGTCTCCGGCAGAAAAGGCGCGAGGGATTCGGACAAGGCGGTGGTCAAGTTCGACCCGCTGCAGCGCTACCTGGCCGAGGTGAGCCATTACCGTCTGCTGACGCGAGACGAGGAGCGGGGCCTGGCCCAGCGCGTTATGGAAGAGAACGACCGGGACGCGGCCTACATGCTCGTCACCTCGAATCTGCGCCTGGTGGTCAAGATCGCCCTGGAGTTTCAGCGGGTCTGGATGCAGAATCTTCTTGACCTGATTCAGGAGGGCAACATCGGCCTTATGCAGGCCGTGAAGAAATTCGACCCTTACAAAAACGTCAAGTTCTCCTATTACGCATCCTTCTGGATCAAGGCCTATATCTTAAAGTTCATCATGGACAACTGGCGTCTGGTGAAGATCGGCACCACCCAGGGCCAGCGGAAGCTGTTTTTCAAGCTCAAGAAGGAAAAGCAGCGGCTCATCGACCAGGGCTTCGACCCCAAGCCGCGCCTCTTGTCCCAGCGGCTCGGCGTGACCGAGCGCGAGGTGGTGGACATGGACCAGCGGCTGGACAACTGGGATCTGTCCCTGGACGCGCCGCTGCGGGAAGATTCGGACACGGAGCGCATCGACCTTCTGACCACCGCCACAGACACGGCCGAGGATCACATGGCCAAAAAGGAGATGGGGGTGCTGCTGAGAAACAAGATCAATGCCTTCCGCAAGCGCCTGACGGACCGGGAGCTGGAGATCTTCGATCAGCGGATCTTCTCCGAGCAGCCGGCCACCCTCCAGGAGATCGGAGACAACTACGCCATCTCCCGGGAGCGGGTGCGGCAGGTGGAAAAGAACATCATTCGAAAGATGCGGGATTTCTTCAAGCAGGGGATGAAGGACTTCGACGTTTACGCCACGGAAGACACGGTGTCCTGACGGACGGGAAAAGACTTGAGACCAGAATCGATGCGGAACAACCCAGCGGATTTGCGGAATACGGGGCCGGCGGCCGGCCGGCCGGGCGATCATTTGAGAACACAGGGCGCCGAACGGCTTTGCCGGACTGCGCCATCGGCGCCGCTTGCCAAGGCGCTGCTCGCCATGGCGCTGATGGCCATGGCGGCCGGATGCGCCGGCGGACCCGAATCACGGCCCGAATCCCGACCGGGCGCGGAATCGGCGGCCGCCGCCGGAGCGCCGGCCCCGGACCCCAGCCGGGTGGCCGGTCCGAATGGCGCGGCGACCGCGGCCGGCACCGATGCCGCGGCCAGGACGGGGTCCCAGCCCGCTCCGGCCGTCATCGCCCCCCCGCCGGGCCTGCTCCTGGACCCCTTCCAGGAGGTGATCGTCGCCCCGGCGCGGGCCGCCGGCCCGCCCAACGCCTACTACTATTTTATAGAGTCCCAGATCCATCGCCGAAGGGGAGAGATCGACGCCGCGGTGAGCGCCCTTGAAAAGGCCATGGTCCGGGACCCGAATGATTCCTATCTCCAGCGGGAAATGGTCAACCTGTACCTGCACCAGAAACAGCATCGGAAGGCCACGGTCCTGATCGAAAGCATGCTGCGGGCCGAAGAGGCGGACGACCCCGAGCTTTTGATCCTGCTGGGCAGGCTGCGCCATGAGCTGAAGGACGCCGAGGGCGCCATCGCCGCCTTCGACCGGGCCGTGGCCGCGGACCCGGCCGACAAGGACGCCTACCTGATGCTCGGCCGCCTCTACGAGGACGCGGACCGGCTCAACAAAGCCGAAGCGGTGTACAAGAAGATGGTGGCCCGCTTTCCGGACGCCTACGAGGGCCATTACCTGCTGGGCCGCATCCATGCCGAGCGCAATCGCATCTCGGCGGCCCGGCGGTCCTTTGAAAAGGCGCTGGCCATCGAGCCCGGCCTGGAAGAGGCCCGCTACGAGCTGATCGAGATCCATCGGAGAAGGGGCGACATCCCCAAGGCCATGACAGAATACGAGGCCCTTCTGGCCAAGGACCCGGATGATATCCGCGCCGCCATGGGCCTGGCCCTGCTGCGGAAGGAAACGGGCGGGTCCGACGAGGCCGGAGAGCTTTTGGCCCGGCTGGGAGAGCGCAGCCGGAAAGAGCCGGAGGTGCTGCGCCGCCTGGTGACCTTTTATGTGAACGAAAAACGCCTGGACGAGGCCATCGTCCTTTTAAACGGCATGCTGGCCGGCGTGCCGGACAACACGGACATCCACTATGTGCTGGGCGTGTCTCTGAGCGAGGCGGACCGGGAAAACGAGGCCATCGATCATCTGCTCCGGGTGTCGCCCGACTCGGTCTTTTTCCAGAACGCGGCCGTGCATATCGCCTTTTCCTACCAGGAGCAGGGGCGGCTGCCGGAGGCCATCGAACACATGGAGTCGGTGATCGAGCAGGTGCCGGACAATCCGGATTTTCTGCTCTACCTGGCCTCCTTTCACGAGGAGCTGCGGCAGTTCGATGAGTCCATGTCCGCCCTTGAAAAGGGGCTTGCCATGGACCCGGACAACCCGCGCCTCCATTTCCGCCTGGGGGTGATACAGGACAAAGCGGGCGACAAGGAAGCCTCCATCGCCACCATGCGCGCCGTGATCCGCCTGGAGCCTGACAACGCCAACGCCCTGAATTACCTCGGATACACCTTCGCCGACCTGGGCCGGAACCTGGACGAGGCGGAAAAACTGATCGTGGAGGCCTTAAAATACCGGCCCGACGACGGCTACATCACCGACAGCCTGGGCTGGGTCTATTACCGGAAGGGCCAGTACGAAAAGGCCGCCAAGACGCTGGAGCGGGCCGTTGCCATGGTGCCGGACGACCCCATCATCCTCGAGCATCTGGGGGATGTGTACCTGAAGCTGGGCGACAGGGGCAAGGCGCTGGATTATTACCGCCGGTCCCTTGCGCGCAAGAAGGCCATGGCGGACACGGAGGGCGACCGGGAAGAGACCATCGAAAAGCTCCAACGAAAGATCCGGGAATTGACCGGCAAATCCCGCTGAGACAATCCATGCCTTCTACCATGCGAGCGGTGCCGGCGACCCCGGCCCTGTGGCTGCTGATGACCATCGCCCTTGCCATGTCCGGGTGCGCCGGCCCGGCGGCGCGCCGATACGAGGACCCGGCCGCCCGCCTCCTGGCGGCGGAAAAGGTGCCCCCCGGGGCCGACGCATTCAAGGGCGTCGGCCGGCTGCGCCTGCTCCGGGACGGCGGCGCCACCAGCGGCCGGGCCGCCTGGGTGGCGGCCCCGCCGGATCGGTTGCGCATGGAGCTGCTCTATTCGGCCGGGCCCGCGGCCAAGGTGGCCACGGACGGCCAGTGGCTTTATATCGTCTCTCACGCCGACGGCGGCTTTTACCGGCGGCGCGGGGAAAATCCCAGCCTGTCCCGGCTCGTGTCGGTCCCCATGGGCATTGAGGCCCTCATCTCCCTGCTTTCAGGGCGGTTGCCCATCCCCGGCTTTCATCGGGCCTGGACCGAAGGCCACGGCGGGGCGGTGGCCCTCCAGCGGTGGGCCAAGGTGGTGGCCCGGCTGTACCCGGATGAAAGCGGCCGGCGCGTGGCCATGATGGAGCGGTTCAACGCCAGCGAAAACCTGCAATGGCGGGCGCGCCTGTCCGACTGGCGGAAGGTGGCCGGAGGCGAGCTGCCCTTTCGCATCGGCGTCACGGACGGGGCGGGGGACGGCTTCGAGCTGACCATAGAGCGCTGCTGGCCCGCGCCGGACGTGGACCCAGCCATCTTCACCCTCTCGCCGCCTTGAGCCCGATGGCCGCCGCCTCGCCGAAAGCGGCCGTGGCCCTGGGGGCCCGGCTGCGGTCCTGCCGGAACGTGATCACCCTGGGGGTGCGGACCAACTTCGACGACTATCCCCCCGATGAGGCGCAAATGATCCTTTCGGCTGAAAAGATCTACTATCCCAGCGCCTTTTACGCGGACCTGCTGGACGCCATGGGAAAGCCGATCTTCCCCAGTTGCCACAACTACAAGTTCGCCCAGGACAAGATCAAGCAGACGGCCCTGTTCCGGATGCTCGGCATCCCCCATCCTTATACCCTGGTCTATCACGGCCGTCGCCACCGCCGCGAGCGGGCCGAGGCGCTCTCCTACCCTTTCATCGCCAAGGTGCCCCGGGGATCGGCCATGGGCCTGGGGGTTTTCCTGATTCGGAACCTGGACGATCTGGACCGGTATCTTGCGGCATGGGAGGGTCCGGCCTATTTTCAGGCGTATCTGCCCATTGACCGGGACATCCGTGTGGTGGTAATCGGAAAAAAGGCCGCCCACGCTTACTGGCGGGTGGCCGCGGACGGAGAGTATCGGACCAACGTGGCAAGGGGCGGCAGGATCTCTCTTGCGCCGGTGCCGGCGCCGGCCGTGGCCCTTGCCGAGGAGACGGCCCGCCGCTGCGGCTGGAACGACGTGGGCATCGACATCTGCCGCCATGAAGACCGCTACTATGTGCTGGAGGCCAACATGAAATACGGGCGGGAAGGGTTCCGGGCCGCGGGGCTCGACTACATCCTTCTGATGGAAAGGCTGATTGAAAACGGAGACATCTGACACCGGGCCGCGGCCTGAGAGCCTCAGATCGGATGCCGTTCAGACAGGAGGGGCCGTTGCCGCGGATGCCATGCCGCTGGACGCCGCCCAGGCCGACCCGGCTAGGATACATCCCGATCCGATGGCTACCCCGCGGATGGGCGCCGCGCCGGCGGATGCCATCCCGGCGGCCCAGGCGGCCCGCCGGGAGCTTAACCTGCTGGAGCGCCGCCGGCTCGCCCCGGCGGCCACCTTCAGCGACCGGGCGATCCGGCGGGAGCCCGAGGAGCGGGCCGCAACCGAATACCGCCAGGCATTCTCCCTGGACGTGGACCGGATCATGCATTCCCGGGCCTACACCAGGTACATCGACAAGACCCAGGTCTTTTATCTGACGGACAACGATCACATCACCCACCGGGTACTCCACGTTCAGCTCGTTTCCAAGATCGGCCGGACCATCGGGCGCTTTCTGGGCCTCAACGAGGATCTGATCGAGGCCATCGCCCTGGGCCACGACATCGGGCACGCCCCCTTCGGCCACGACGGCGAGCGGTTCCTGTCGGAATTGTGCCTGAAAGAAGGCATCGGACACTTTTATCACAGCGTCCAGAGCGTCCGCTTCCTGGAGCGGGTGGAGCGAAAGGGGCGGGGGTGGAACCTGTGCCTTCAGACTTTAGACGGCATCCTGTGCCACGACGGCGAGATCCACAACCAGGCCCTGGGGCCGGACCCGGACAAGGATTTCCCGCGTCTGGACGCCCAGGCGGCGGCCAAGGCGGCGGAACCGGCAACCGGCCTGTTTCCCATGACCATGGAGGGCTGCGTGGTCCGGCTGGCCGACACCATCGCCTACATCGGCCGGGACATCGAGGACGCCATCCGCCTTGGCACCATCCGGCGGTCTGATCTGCCCGCCGAGGCCACGGCCCGGCTCGGCGAGACCAACGGCACCATCGTTTACAACCTGGTCACCGACGTGATTTCCAACAGCCGGGGCCGGGATGTGATCGCCTTTTCCCCCGAGATCTCAGAGGCCCTCATGAGCCTCAAGGCCTTCAACATGGAGCGCATCTATCTGAATCCCGCCATCAAGCGCCACGCCGGCGTCATCCGGCAGCTCTTTTCAGCCCTGTTTGAGCGGTGCCTTTCGGACGTGGCGGGCAATCGCCGGGAATCGGCCATCTTCTCCGGCTTTCTGTCGGGCATGGCCCCGGACTACCTGGCCGGATCCAAGCCGGCCGAGATCGTCCGCGACTTCATCGCCGGCATGACGGACCAGTATTTTCTCAAACAGTGCCCGGAGCCCCTGGCCCGGGAGCTGCGCCGCCCATGAGGGCCTATCGCCTGCGCCACTACCGGTCCCGGGTCCACGACGGACCGCTGGCCGGCTTTCAGGCAAGGGCGCGGGAAACCGACCTGCATGTGCGGATGGCCCCGGAGGGGCGTTCCATCGAGGCCCTTCGGGAGCGGACCCTGGAGCTGATCCTCAAATACCGGGGCCACATCGAGGATCACATCGCTTCGGACCCCGCATTCGCCCGCGCCCTGTCTCCGGTGGCGCCGCCGGCCTTTTGCCCCCGGATTATCCGGGAGATGATCCACGCGGGACAGGCCGCGGGAGTGGGCCCCATGGCGGCGGTGGCCGGGGCCATGGCCGAGGCGGTGGGCCGGGATCTTCTGGCCGAATCGGCGGTGGTGACGGTGGAAAACGGCGGGGACGTGTTCCTGAAAACCGACGGCCCGGCCACCCTGGCCGTCTTTGCCGGCCGGTCGCCTTTTTCCATGAAAATCGGCGTCCGGGTGGAGCCGGGAGACTCGCCCATGGGCGTTTGCACCTCGTCGGGCACGGTGGGCCACTCGCTCAGCATGGGGCGGGCGGACGCGGCCTGCGTCCTTTCCCGGTCCTGTTCACTGGCCGACGCGGTTGCAACCGCGGCCGGCAATCTGGTACAATCGCGCCGCGACATTGAAAAGGCCCTGGCCTTCACCCGGAAGATCCCCTCCGTTATGGGGGCGCTGATCATCCTCGGAGACGCCATGGGGGCATGGGGCGCGCTGGAGGTGACGCCCCTTTCCGGAAAAAAGGGTTGAGTTTCTTTTGAAAAACGGGTAAATTGGCCAAATTTGAGGCGATTTGTTTTCAGCGAACATAGGGAGGGAACACCATGAGCAAGCTAAAAATCGGCATTTGGGTCGCGGTCTTTCTGGTCATCCTGCTGTTCTTTCTGCACAATCAGGAGTTCTTCATGACCAAGAACGCCTTTGACGTGAACATCTTCGGGGTTCCGTCCCTGGCCGAGTACAGCGGTTTATTCAAGGAATTCAAGACGCCGCCCGTGCCCAATGTCGTCATCTTCCTGGGATTCTTCGCCATGGGAATCGCGGTGGCCTATTTCTTCAACTTTTTCGGGTGGCTCCGATCCAAGCGGGCCATCAAGCGCCTCTCCTACGACTGCGAGTCGGCCAACCGCCGCGTGGAGGAGCTGGAGGCCGAGCTGGCCTCCATCCGCCTGGAGCGGACCGGCCGCCGCCCCGAGCTGATGGAACCGGAGGATGAGGCCCAACTGGCCGCCAGGGAAAACGCCGCGATCGAGGCGACCCTCAAGAGCTGAGCCCCCGTCGGCCGGCCAGCTCCGGTCATCGCGACGCATGACCATGACCAAGCTCACTCCCATGCTTCGGCAGTATCTGTCCATCAAGGAGCAGTATCCGGACGCGATCCTTTTATACCGAATGGGAGATTTCTATGAAATGTTCTACGAGGACGCCCGCACGGCCGCCGGCGTTCTCGAAATCACCCTCACCTCCCGCAACAAAAAGGACGGGGACGACGCGGCCGTGCCCATGTGCGGGGTTCCCGTCCGGGCGGCCCAGGGATACATCGCCCGGCTGATCGAAAGCGGGCACCGGGTGGCCGTCTGCGAGCAGGTGGAGGACCCGGCCACGGCCAAGGGGCTGGTGGCCCGGGAGGTCACCCGGGTCATCACCCCGGGGATGATCATCGAAGACGCCTTCCTGGATGAAAAGAGCAACAACTTCATCCTGGCCGCCGCCGCCCATGGCGACACCCTGGGCATCGGCTGGATGGATCTTTCCACCGGCGACTTCAAAATGACCGAGTCGGAAAGCGCGGACCAGCTCGCCGAGGAGATCCGGCGGGTGGCCCCCACCGAGGCGTTGCTGCCGGAGGCGTTTCGCCCGGCCAAAGACGGCGTCCGGGCCCTGGTGGCCGCGGCGGAGGGGGCGGCGATAACGTATCTTGAGGATCGGCGCTTCGAATTTTCCGCCGCCTACGAGGCCCTCACCCGGCAGTTCAAGACCCTGACCCTGGAAGGGTTCGGCTGCGAGGGCATGAAGGCGGGCATCCGGGCCGCCGGCGCCCTGATGGCCTATGTCCGGGAGACCCAGAAGCGGGCCGTGGATCAGTTTCTCCGGGTGGAGCCCCACAACATCGCCACCCACCTGGGGGTGGACGAGGTCTCCGCCCGAAACCTTGAGCTGTTGCGCAACCTGCGGGACGGCTCGATTCGGGGCACGCTGCTTAGCGTTCTGGACCGGACGGTGACGGCCATGGGCGGCCGGATGATGAAGCAGTGGCTGCGCTATCCGCTGATGGATATGGCCGCCATAGAGCGGCGGCTGACCGCTGTGGAAGAGGCCAAGAGCCGGCCGGCGGAGCGGGCCGGGTCCCGGGGGATGCTTAAAACGGTGGCGGATCTCGAGCGGCTGGGCAGCAAGATCCTGATGGCCCAGTGCAACGCCCGGGACCTGGTGGCGGTGAAGCGGTCTCTTCAGGCCCTGCCCGAGCTGATGGCCACCCTCGGCACCCTGCCCTCCCCCCTGTTCCGGCCAGAGGCCGACATGGCGCCCCTGGCCGAGCTGGCCGAGGCCATGGAGGCGGCCATCCGGGACGACGCGCCCCTGACCATCACCGAGGGGGGCCTGATCAAAAAGGGATATGACCCGGAGCTGGACCAGCTCATCCGCATCGCCGGAGACGGCAAGGGCTGGCTGGCGGAGCTGGAGGCCCGGGAGAGGTCCGGCACGGGCATTGGGAATCTTAAGGTACGGTACAACAAGGTCTTCGGCTATTACATCGAAATTCCGAAGATGCGGGCGGCCGAGGCCCCTGCCCGCTACGCCCGAAAACAGACCCTGGTGAACGCCGAGCGGTTCATCACCGAAGAGCTTAAGGATTTCGAATCAAAGGTACTCGACGCCGAGCAGCGCCGGGGCGCCCTGGAATACGATATATTCGACCGGATAAGGCGCCGGGTGGCCGACCGGAATCCACTGATTCAGGCCGCCGCCCGTTTTATATCCCGGGCCGACTGCCTGCTGGCCCTGGCCGAATGCGCCGAGGCGGACCGGCACGTACGGCCCGCCCTCAACGACCAGGGCCGGCTGTGGCTGATCAACGCCCGCCACCCGGTGGTGGAAAAGACCATCTCCGGGGAAAGGTTCGTGCCCAACACCATCAAGATGGACAACGAATCCGAGCAGGTGCTGATCATCACCGGCCCCAACATGGCCGGCAAATCAACGGTGCTGCGCCAGGCGGCCCTGCTGACGCTGATGGCCCACATGGGCGCCTTCGTGCCCGCCGAATCGGCGGACATTCCCATAACGGACCGGATCTTCACCCGCGTGGGGGCCCTGGACAACCTGTCCGGCGGCCAGTCCACCTTCATGGTGGAGATGCAGGAGACAGCCAACATTTTAAACAACGCCACCCCCCGAAGCCTGGTGATCCTGGACGAGATCGGCCGGGGAACATCGACCTTCGACGGCCTGGCCATCGCCTGGGCCGTGGCAGAATACCTGCACGACCGGGACGGCCGGGGCGTGAAAACGCTGTTTGCCACCCACTATCACGAATTGACCGCCCTGGCGGACCAGAAGCCGAGGGTGAAAAACTACAACATCGCCGTAAAGGAATGGCGGGACGACATCATCTTTCTTCGCAAGCTTGTGGAAGGCGGCACGGACCGCAGCTACGGCATCCAGGTGGCCCGCCTGGCCGGCATCCCCAGGTCTGTGATCGACCGGGCCTGGACGGTGCTGGCCGAGGTGAATCGGGAAAGCGGCGGCCATGTTCCCCGGCCGGCGGAGGCCGGAGCGAAAAAAAGCGGCCATCGCCAGCTCGGCCTGTTCCCGGAGCCGGACGGCGGGATAGCGGCGGCTTTGAGAAAGATCGACCCGGAGCGGATCACCCCCATAGAGGCCCTCAACCATCTGATCGCCCTCAAGGAAAAGGCGGCGCGCTTCGGCTGACGCTCATTTTACCATCATGAAAATTCATCGCCATCATATCCAAACGCGCGGCGCCGCCCTTCTTCCCATTTTTCCGGGCCTTTTCGCATTCCTGGTCCCGATCCTGATGCTGGCCATGGCCTTTCGCCCGGCGCCGGCGCTTGCCCTTTCGGGAGAGGCCGGCTTTTTCAAGGCCGAGGCCTGCTACCTGGCGCTGAAGGCCGACGAAAAGCAGCTCAGGTACCGCCACAACTGGTTCCCCTGCATCCGCATGTTCGAAGAGGCCCACAAGGCCGAGCCCAACGGCCGCTACGCCCCGGCCAATCTGTACATGACCGGCCATCTTTACGCCCAGTTGCACGCTATTTCCGGCATGAATTCCGACCGAAAGGAAGCCCTTGACCGCTTCCAGCGGGTGCGCCGACGCTATTCGGACAGCGTCTACGCCGCAAAGGCCGCAGAGGGCATAGAAGCACTTGGCGGCACGCCGGCCGCGGAAAAACCGGCCGCGGAAAAACCGGCCGCCGCCGGCAACGCGGAACAACCGGAGATCAAGCGGGTTCGGGTGGAAAAGGCTGTGGACGACACGGCGCGGCGGGAGCCGCCCCACAAGGCCCGGGACCCCGAGTTCAAAAACGCCAAGCGCCGGCGCGGCGCCCCGGCCGAAAGCCCGCCGGCCGCCCCCCGGCCAAAGGCGCCGCCCGCCGCGCCGGCCGCCGCGCCCCCCATCAATCCGGACGAACTGGTCACTGTCACCGGCCTGCGGGTCTGGTCCAACCCCAGCTACACCCGCGTGGTGGTGGACGCCGACGAGGAGACCCCCTACGCCTATCGCTTCCTGGGCGAGGATCCTTCCAGCGGAAAGCCCCAGCGGCTCTACATCGACTTCAGCCGGTCCCGGTTGAGCGGCGACATCCGGCGCACCATTCCCATCAACGACAACCTGCTCATAGACGCCCGGGCCGGCCAATACCGCCCCGACCTGGTGCGGGTGGTCGTGGATAT
>JAABTE010000049.1 GCA_011390035.1 Desulfobacteraceae bacterium
TAAAATGGATGTACAGCAGCACGAAAATGACGATCAGCGTCACCGGCACGATCACGTTCAGGGTGCGCCGCGCGCGCTCCATGTATTCGAACTGGCCGGACCAGACCATGGAGTAGCCGGCGGGAAGGTCGATCTTCTCGTCCACGATGGCCCTGGCGCGCTTGACATAGGTGCCCACGTCCACGCCCTTCAAGTCCACATAGATCCAGGCGGTGCGCCGGGCGTTTTCGCTCTTGATGCCCGCCGGCCCCTTGTGGATGCGGATGTCGGCCAGTTGGGCCAGGGGCACATGGGCGCCGGTGGGGGTGGGCACCAGCACGCGCTTCAAGCTTTCCGGATCATCCCGCAGCTCCCGGTTGTAGCGCAGGTTTACCGGATACCGCTCCAGTCCTTCCACCGTGTAGGTGACGTTCATGCCGCCGATTGCCGTCATGATGACATCCTGCACGTCGCCCACGGTCAGGCCGTACCGGGCGATCCGGTCCCGCCGGATGTCGAAATCGAGATAATTGCCCCCCGTCACCCGCTCGGAAAAGGCCGACAGGGTGCCGGGGATCTGACGCGCCACCGCCTCGATGCGCTCGCCCAGGTCGGTGAGAACTGCGATGTCCGGCCCCATCAGCTTGATGCCCACCGGCGTCTTGATGCCGGTGGAGAGCATGTCGATGCGGGTCTTGATGGGCATGGTCCAGGCGTTGGTCAGGCCCGGGAACTGGATGGCCCGGTTCAAGTCGTCGGCCAGCTCGTGGATGGTGATGAACCGCTCCTCCGGCCACATCCAGGCCAGGGGCGCCTTGAGGGGCGCGGGCCAGTTTGAAAAGAAGCGGTCCACCGGCTTTTTGCGCCACTGGCGAAGAATGCGGCCCTTTTTCATCTCCGGCCAGATCCAGGTCAGCGGCCCTTTAAGCCAGTCCGGCCAGTGGGAAAAGAACCGTTTTGCCGGAATCATCTCGTATTCCACCTGGGGCCGAAGCATGATGGTGGTTTCTATCATGGAAAGCGGCGCCGGGTCCGTGGCCGTCTCCGCCCGGCCGATCTTGCCCAGGGCGTGGCGCACCTCGGGGAACCGCTGGATTATCTTGTCCGTTTGCTGCAGCAGCTCCCTTGCCTTGGTGATGGAGATCCCCGGCAGGGTGGTGGGCATGTAGAGCAGATCCCCCTCGTTGAGCGGCGGCATGAACTCGCTGCCAAGGCGCGACAGCGGATAGGCCGTTGCGGCCAGCACGAGAATGGCGACAAGCGCCGTGAGCCATCGATGGTTCAGCGCCCACCGGATTATGGGCAGATAGATCCGGATGAAAAACCGGCTGATGGGGTTGCTTTTTTCCGGCATGATCCGCTGGGGGATCAGGCAGACCGCGGCGAACAGGGAGACGGCCAGGGCCGCCGCCAGGCTCCACTTGGGCAGGTTCATTCCGGCGATGCCCCCCGCGACCACCAGCAGGGGCGGGCCGGCCACGGCGGCCATCCAGGTCAGCGCCCGGGCGCGGCGGGATGTTTCCGGCCGGAAGGTTTCATTTCGCACGAAAAAGGTCATCAGCACCGGAATGATGGTGATGGCCAGCAGGGCCGAGGCGGCCATGGCGAAGGTTTTGGTGTAGGCCAGGGGCTTGAACATCCGGCCGCTTTGCTCCTGGAGGGAAAAGACCGGCAGGAATGAAACGGTGATGATCAGCAGGCTGTAGAACAGCGCCGGCCCCACCTCTTTGGCCGCCACCAGGATGGTCTCCGAGTGAGACCGCCCCCCGCTCTCCCGCTCCAGGTGCTTGTGGGCGTTTTCCACCATCACCACCGAGGCGTCCACCATCACGCCGATGGCGATGGCGATGCCGCCCAGGCTCATGATGTTGGCGTTGATGTTCAGCGGCCACAGGACGAGAAAGGACATGAGAATGCCCACCGGCAGAGTGAAGATCGCCACGAGGGCGGACCGGAAATGGAGCAGAAACAGCGCGCAGACGATGGCCACCACCGCGATTTCCTCGATGAGCTTTTTTTGCAGGGTGTGGATGGCCCGCTCGATGAGGCCGGACCGGTCGTAGCCCATCTCGATGGCCACGCCCTCCGGCAGCCCCTTTTCCAGGGACTTGAGCTTTTCCTTCACCCGGCGGATGGTCTCCAGGGCGTTTTCGCCGTACCGCATCACCACGATGCCGCCCACGACCTCCCCCTCGCCGTTCCATTCCAGAATGCCCCGCCGCAGCTCCGGCCCCGGGTGGATGTCGGCGATCTGCCCCAGCAGGATGGGCGTGCCCATGGCGTCCACGCCCACTGCCACCTGCTCCAGATCGGCGATGGATTTAATGTATCCCAGCCCCCGCACCATGAACTCGGTCTCGCCCATTTCCACCAGCCTGCCGCCCACGTCGTTGTTGGACCGCTGGATGGCGGTCCGTACCCGGCCGATGGGCAGGTCGTAGGCCAGAAGCAGGTTCGGGTCCACCTCCACCTGGTACTGCTTGACGAACCCGCCGATGGAGGCCACCTCGGCCACCCCCGGCACCGCCGTCAGCTCGTATCGCAGGTACCAGTCCTGAATGGAGCGAAGCTGGGCCAGGTCCAGCTTGCCGCTGGTATCCTTCAGCACATACTCGTACACCCAGCCCACGCCGGTGGCGTCCGGCCCCAGGGCCGGGGTGACGCCCCTGGGCAGCCGGCCGGAAACGAAGCTCAGGTACTCCAGCACCCGGCTTCTGGCCCAGTACAGGTCGGTGCCGTCCTCGAAGATGATGTACACGAAGCTGTACCCGAAAAACGAGTACCCCCGCACCACCTTGGCGTACGGCACGCTGAGCATGGCGGTGGTGAGCGGGTAGGTCACCTGTTCTTCAACCACCTGGGGGGCCTGGCCGGGGTATTCGGTGTAGATGATCACCTGGGCGTCGGACAGGTCCGGAATGGCGTCCAGGGGTATGCGGGTCATGGCCATCGCTCCGAAGAGGATCACGGCCGCCGTGGCCAGGATCACCATGAATTTATTGTTAATCGACCATTCGATAATTTTTTCGATCATTTGCGTCCGCCTCTGGTTGCCATGCGCGTCATTCGGATTTCATGTCGGAAAAAAAGTCGTCTTCATCGCTTTTCATATCGGTGAAAAAATCATCGTTTCCGGCCGCGTCCCTGTTTCCGGCCGCGCCGTCGGCCTTGGCCCCGTCGGCCTTGGTCCCGTCGGCCTTGGTCCCGTCGGCCTTGGCCCCGTCAGCCGCGCCTCCCGGCGCCGATCGGGCCGGTTCCTGGATCGCCATCATCTTGGCCACGGCCTCCTTGAGCTTCGATTCGCTGTCGAGCAGGAACTGGCCGGAGGTGACCACCACCTCGCCGGGCGCCAGCCCCGATCTGACCTCGACCTTGTTGTCATCCAGCCGCAGGCCCAGCCCCACCTCCCGGGGCGTGAATTTGCCCTCCCCCCGCTCCACGAAGACGATATTCCGCCGACCAGAGCGGATCACCGCCTCGGCCGGCACGATCAACCCCTGGCGTAAAGGTTCTCCAGCGCCCCTGGCCATTGCATCGCCTTTCCCTTCAGTCCCCTCCGTCCTCTCTGTCCCCTTTGTCCACTCCGCATCCCCATCCGTCCGAATGCGCACGTCAGCGAACATATAAGGCTTTAAGTCCATGTCCGGGTTCTCGAACTCCAGCCGCGCCACCACGTCCCGCGTTTTCTGCTGTAGATACGGATAGACATAGGTCACCTTTCCCACATAGACCCGCCCCGGATGAAAGGACAGCGTCATGCGCGCCTCCTGCCCCTCCGCCACCCAGGGCAGCTCGTATTCGTAGATGTGGGCCTCCACCCATACCCGGGACAGATCCGCGATGGTGAACAGATTGGCTCCGGCCTTCATGAAGGCGCCCTGAACGGCGCTCTTCTGGGTGACGATGCCGGTGAAGGGGGAGCGGATGGTGATCGCCTTTTTCACCTCGCCGGTCCGCTCCAGCTCCCGGATCTCGCTTTCAGCCACGTCGAAGTAGCTCAACCGCCTGCGGGCCGAATCGATCATGGACCGGCGGGACCCGCCCCCCCGGCGGGCCCCCATGTACTCCTCCTGGGCCGCCAGCAGCTCCGGCGAATAGATGTCGAACAGCGGGTCGCCCTTTTCCACGCGGCGTCCGGTGAAGTCCACGTGGAGCTTTTCGATCCACCCGTTGAACTTGAGGCTCACCTGGGCGATGCGGGTTTCATCATAGGTGATGTGGCCATAGGTTCGGATGGAGCGGGACAGGGCGCCCTTTTCGACGGTCGCCGTGCGAAGGCCCATGTTCTGCCGCGTCACCGGGTCGATGGTGACGGACACGCCGCCGATCAGCGCATCCTCGTAAACCGGCGTCAGGTGCGCGCCGGCGGGGGCCTCGGCCGGGTCGGAATAGATCCCCATGGGGTCCGACGGGTCCTTCCAGTAGGCCACCTGGCGCTCGCCCGTTTCGCCCGAGGCCGGGCCCGTGTCCCGCTTCGGCGTCAGATCCATGCCGCAGATGGGGCACTGGCCCGGCTCCTCGGTGATGATCCAGGGGTGCATGCCGCAGGTCCAGAGCTGCTTTTCCTCCTCCTCCCCGCCGGCGCGATGATCATGGACCGCCTCGATGGGAGCCAGGTATCCGAAGTACCATGCGGCGCTTCCGGTAAGGCAGATTGTCAGCGCCGCCGTGATAACAACCGCCAACCATGTGGGCAAATGCCCGGGAAACTGCTTTTTCATTTTGGAATCTCCGTTCCCAGCGCCCGGGCCAGCTCCGCGCGGGCCGCGCCCATGTCGGCGCGCTTTCGGTAAAGGGTCAGGCCGGCGTTGAGCCAGTCCATGTGGGCGGCGATCATTTCGGCGAAGGAGACGCCGCCGGCCTCATAGCCCCGATTGGCCGTCTCCAGGGCGGCTCTGGAAAGGGGCGCCACCGTATTGCCATAAAGCGCCGCCTCCCGGCGGGCAGTGTCCAGGGCGAACCATGCGCCGCGGACCAGGGTCCGGGTGGCGGCCTCCGCCGCGACCAGATCCTGGCGGGCGGCCAGCAGCTTCATTTTCGTCTCCCGAAGGTAGGCGTCCTGAAGGCCGTAAAGCGGCTTTTTTGGCGCCCCCGCGCCCATGCCGGCCTCGACCCCCGTTGCAAAGGCATCCCGCATGGCCCCGCCGCCCACCTGGGCCACCGCCGCGTCCGAATACAGGCTGAGCCCCTGGGAGAAATCGGGCAGGATCATGGTCTCGGCCATGGCCACCATCTTTTCCATCCGCGCGATGTTCTCCCTCATCCGCCGCAGCTCCTGCCGATGGGTCAGGGCCAGGGGGATCAAATCATCCGGCCCCGGCGCGTCCCCATCCGGCGCCGCCGCTTTCGGCCGTCCCACAGCGCTTCCCGGCGGCAGATCCGTCAATTCCCGAATGCGGGCTTCCACATTGCGCCGCCGATTGTCCAGCGTAATCAGGTCCTGCCCCAGAGACGCCCGCCGAATCCGAACCTTGACCGCGTCCCCGTAGCCCATGGCCCCGGATCCGTACCGCGTATCCGCCACATCCTCCAGCCGCCCGAGCAGCGAATGGGTCCGCCCGGTAATCGACCGGGCCTGATCCACAAAAACCAGATCCCAGTAAGCCTTCCGCGCCTCCGTCACCGCGTCCCTGCCGGCCGCGGCCAGGGTTTCCAGGGCTGCCCGCTCCACCTGTTCCGCGATGCCCGACTTCAGAGAGAAAACCCCTGGAAACGGAAACCGCATCTCCACCGGCTCCGTTCCCTTCATGGGCCCCACGCCGGTCATCACCCCCTCGGTGAGCGCCGTGTATCGTCGCAGCAAGGCATCCAGCGCCCCAACCTGATCAAAGGCCTCCCTCGCCGCCCGCGCCCGCTTCTCCGCGGCCATGATGGCTGGGCTTCTCAACGCGGTCAGCGCCTCCAGATCCCCCAAGCTGAAGTTCCCCGCCAACACGCCCGCCGCACCGCCCGCATCGGTTGCCGCGCCAGACAATCGCTCCCGCCGCTCCGGATCAGAAGACAAAAGAGGATTGCCGCCACGAACCAGCCCCACCGAACCAACGCTGCCGGATTTCATCTCCAGCGCCGCCCCCTCCATTACCTCCCAGGGGCCCATTCCGTTAACTCTGTCCATGCCTCCCTCGCTCATCAAATGCGCCGGCGGCTCATATTCCCGAAACTGGTCCCGCATCTCCCGGTAATCCGAAAAAGCAACCCCCGGAACCAGACCCGTCATCAATGCCCCGACCCCCAACACAAGGGCCATCACACTCATTCGCCTCATTCGTCTCATTCGACCCCCCGCCGGGCGATATCCCGCCCCACCAGCGCCTCGAGATTGGCCATCGCCTTGCCCGCGTCCGCTGTGGACCGGGCCAGGGAAAGCTGGAAGTTATAGTAAACAGACTGCGTTTCAATCAGATCCCCGATATTCGACTCCCCCGCCTGAAACCAGGTTTCCGCGGCGGAAAGGGACCGCGCCGCCTGGGGCAGCAGTTCCTCGCCGTACAGCGTCATCAGCCGCCGGGCGTTTTCCAGCCGGAAAAAGGCTTCCCGAATGCGGGTTCGGGTATCGCTGACACTCTGTTCCATCTCGGCCCTGGCCTTCTCCGCCATGGCCCTGGCGCTTTCGATCCGCCCCTTGTTCTTCCCGATCCATACCGGAATCTGAACCCCGAACTGCACCCCCACCGCGTCCCGGCCCGCGTCCGCCACTTCCATGTCCGGCCGGCCTATGGCCGCGTAAAAAATACCCACCCGGAAATCGGGCAGCCTTTCGTATCCTGCCAGATCCACCTGGATGTCGGCCTGCTCGGCGCGAATTCCGGCCATGCGGATCTCCTCCCGGTGGGCCTCGGCCAGCGCGTACAATTCCTCCAGGGAATAGGCGACGGTGGCCGGCGCCCCCGCCTCAAACGGGCCGATGGCCGCCTCCGGCGCCCGGTTCAGCAGGCCGTTGATCCGCGTGATTTCCGTGGCTTCGAGTTCCATCAGAAGCAACTGGTCATACTGAAGCTGCCCCGCCTGGGACTGGGCCTTGACCATATCTGAAAACAGCGCCCGGTCATCCGCGTGGGCAGTTTCCGCAACTGTCCGAATGTGTGCCACCAGCTCGGCGTTGGCCCGGGCCACCGCCTGAGCCTGACGGATATAATACAGCTCCCACCAGCTCCGGCGCAGCGCCACAGCCACCTCCCGCACTGCCCGATCCAGCGCCAGCCGGGCGATATCCGCCTCGGCCCGGGCCGCCTCGCCCGCCTTTTTCAGCTTGCCGGGGAAGGGGATGGGCTGGGTCAGGGTGGCGTTGAAGTCCTGGGGACCCAGCCGGGTCTGGATCGGTTCCGGAAAGTAGGTGACCATCAACTGCGGGTCCGGATAACCCGTTGCCACGCGGAATTTTTCGATGGCCGCCCGCCAGCCCTGGCGGGCCGCGGCGATTGATGGGTTGTTCTCGTAGGCGGTTTCCAGCAGCGCGGAAAGCGTCGGGCCGGACGGTTGCGCCCATGACTGGATAGGGAGGCTTGTAAGCGGGATCAGGATCAAAGCGATGATCCACTTGGGTTTTTGTTTCATTTATAATGGTCCTTTCATGAGTATCGATTCTTGCGAAGGATCTATCAAATTCCATGCCAGAATCTACAACAGCCTGAAATTCAAAACAAAAAAGATCTCACGCCAAAACGCCAGATCCCCGTCCCCGTCCCCCGCCGCGCAATTCTTGCACATCAAACGCGCCATGTCCCAAAGATGCGAAAAAAGTTTGCATCCCATGGTCGATTCGGTTAAGCTTCGACTGAATTCGGAATAAAACCCCTGAATTGAAACCGCATCAAACGATGAAACGAGAACAATCGACATGAAGCGGATGGCCTCAATGGGGCCCCGGCCAGGGCTGGCGGAGGTCCGGGATGAGTCATCCGCCGCCGATGCCGCCGATGCCGCCGATGCCGCCGATGCCATGGGCGCCGCCGGCTCCCGCCGCCTTTACCTGCCGGCGGTGCTGATTCTGGCCGTTGTGCTGATTCTGCTGGTGCTGATCACCCGTTCCACATTCAGGAATCTTGATCGGGACCGGGTCCAGGCCCTCTCATTTCTGCACCAGCAGGGGCGGGAAATACTGGCCGTTCTGGACGCCAGCATGGCGGCCATGGCGGAAGGCGGGGCCCTGAGCCTGAAGCGGGCAGCCGCTCCGCTCATCGGCGCGGCCGGGGCAGACGCGGTGGCCTTCGCCGGCATCCTGGACGAGGGGGGGCGGTTTCTGTTTCACACCGATCCGGCCCGCGTGGGCGATACCTGGCGGCGCGGGGCGGGCGGCTTCGATCTGGACGCCGCCCATCCAGGGTTTCCGGATGACGCGGAATCGGGGGGCGCCGTCTATGAGATGGCCCGTCCCCTTCCCGTTCCCCTGGAGGGCCGGTCGGGGCTGCTGCTGGTGCTGGGGCTTCGCATGGTCAATTTCGAGGCGGCCCGTCATGCCGATTTTCATCACGCCATCCTGATGGCCGCCATCGTGGGGGTGCTGGGGGCTGGGAACCTGTTTTTCATCTTCGTGATCCTTCGCTACCACATCATCCGGGGCCGTCTGGCCAGGAGCGAGGCGGCCCGCCGGCGCGGAGAGCGCCTGGCCGCCGTGGGGGCGCTGGCCGCGGGCGTGGCCCACGAGGTGCGCAATCCGCTCAGCTCCATCCGCGGATTCGCGGGCGTTTTGCGCCATCGGCTGGCGGACCGGCCCGAGGAGCGGGAATACGCGGCCATAATGGTGCGGGAGATCGATCGGATCAACCGCGTGGTGACGAGCCTGCTTGACCTTGCCCGCCCCAGACCCTTCCGGCCGGCGCCGGTATCGGTGGGGGATCTGGTGGATCATGTTCTGGGGCTGCTGGCCGCGGACGCCCGGGAAAAGGGGGTGCGGGTGGAAAGGCGCGTTGCGGAGGGTCTGGATCGGGTGATGCTGGACAGCGACGGCATGACCCACGTCCTGCTCAACCTGGCCCTCAACGCGCTCCAGTCGGTGGGGAAGGGCGGTTGGGTGGAGATGGCCGCCGGCGCCACCGAGGGGGGCCTGCAAGAGACCGGCCCGGTTCTGGCGATCCGCGTGACGGATGACGGCCCGGGCATACCGGCCGGGGACCGGGAGCGGATCTTCGACCCGTTTTTTACCGGCCGCGCCTCCGGCACGGGCCTGGGCCTGGCCATTTGCCAAAGCATAGTGGAGGCGCATGGCGGCCGCATCCGTTTGGAAAGCCCGCCGCGGGGGCGGCTCACCGGCTGCGCGTTCGAGGCGCGCGTGCCCCTGCGATGGGGATGATCGCGGCCCCTTCAGGGGCCTTCCCTATGCGCCGGGGGATATATGCCCCGGCGCTGAAGCCTGGCAACCATGGCGAATGAAAATGCGATAAAATGGAAACCGCGATGAAAGCCGATATCCTGGTGGTGGATGACGATGCCGCACACCGGCGGATGCTGGAGGTGGTATTGACGGAACAGGGGCGCCGGGTCCATCAGGCGCCGGATGGCGAGACCGCGGTGGCGGCGGTCCGGGAGCGGTTTTTCGATCTGATCCTGATGGACATCCGCATGGGCGGCATGGACGGCATTTCCGCCCTGGAGGCCATCCGCCGGGTCAGCCCGGCTATTCCGGTCATCCTGATGACCGCTTACGCCTCGGTGGAAACGGCCGTCTCCGCCCTGAAAAAGGGCGCCTCCGATTACATAACCAAGCCCCTGAACACCGACGAGCTGGGCATCATCGTGGAAAAGGCCCTGGCCCACCGCCGCCTGGAGCGCGAAAACCGCTTTTTGAAACAGCGCCTGAAGGACCGGTACGCCTTTGACCGCATCATCGGCGGGAGCCCGGCTCTGGCCGCGGTTTTCGACATGATGGCCCAGGTGGCCCCCACCGAGGCCACCGTGCTGATCACCGGCGAAAGCGGCACCGGCAAAGAGCTGATCGCAAACGCCATCCACGCCAACAGCCCCCGGAGCGCCGGCCCCTTTGTGGCCATCAACTGCGCCGCCCTGCCCGAGGAGCTGCTGGAAAGCGAGCTGTTCGGCCACGAGAAGGGCGCGTTTACCGGCGCGGTTTCCAGCCGGCGGGGCCGGTTCCAGATGGCCGAGGGCGGGTCGATCTTCCTGGATGAGATCGGCGAAATGCGCCCCCGACTCCAGGTAAAGCTGCTCCGGGTTCTCCAGGAGCGATCTTTTGAGCCGGTGGGCGCCTCCCGCTCTGTCTCCGTGGACACCCGCGTCCTGGCCGCCACCAACCGGAATCTGAAGGACGAAATCCACGCCGGCCGATTCCGGGAGGACCTGTTTTACCGGCTCAACGTGGTCAACATCCACCTGCCGCCCCTGCGAGAGCGGGGCGAGGACATTCTGCCGCTGGCCGACCATTTCCTGCGCAAGTATGCGGAAAGGAACAACCGGCTGATCAAGGGGTTCGCGCCGAGGGCCGTGGATATTCTGATGCGCCACGACTGGCCCGGCAACGTCCGGGAGCTGGAGAACCTGGTGGAGCGGGCGGTGATCCTGAGCCGGGGCGAGCGCATCGGCGCAGGGGACCTGCCCCCGGCCCTGCGGCAGGCCCATGAGACGGCATCCGATTCAATCGTGGATGACGGCATCGACGCGGCTTACCCGAATGGTTCCGGCGGCCGCTCCCTTAAGGAAGTGGAGCGCGAAATGATCCTGCGTACGCTTTCGGAGACAGGCGGCAACCGCACCCAGGCCGCCGATATTCTCGGCATCAGCCGGCGCACGCTTCAGTTGAAGCTCAAGGCCTATGGCGTTAATCCCTGAAATCTGCGGGACAAAATAAGAATCGCCGGCCCACCTTGACAGGCGGGCCGGCGATTCCATGGCGCGCTAACGATTCGGATTACTGCGCTGCGGCCTCCGCCTGGGGGGCGGCCGCCGGGGTCAGCAGGTTCTGCAGGGCCTTAATCTTCTGGACCAGCAGGTCCTGATGGCTTTTCCGCTCCAGGTTGAGCAGGTTCTTTTCGTCCATGGCTCTGGCCGTTTCAAGGTAGCCGATTGCCTCGTTCAGCCCGGCCTCGGTGGCCTTGGCCGCAGCGATGTCGGCCTTGTTCATCAGGATGATGATCTGAAGATCACGCAGCCGTGAGAAGGCCGCCTTGACGTTCTGGCGGGTGCCGAAGTCTATGGCCTTGTCGTACAGATTTTCAACCGCTTTGTAATCGGGCACCCGCCGGGAGTCGAGGAGCTTGTCTCCCTGGGCCATATAATAATTGAAGGCCAGCGGATAGACATCTTCCCGGGTGTAAACGGCCTTTACCGGCTCGGGGGCGGCCACGCCGGGCAGGGAGATCACCCGCTCGGTGCCCATGGGCGCGAAGACGCCCCGCCAGATCTGCACGCCCTCATCGTCCTGGACGAGGTAGTACTTGGAGGCGTTGCTGAAGCTGGCGCCGATGATCAGGGCGAGAACGACAAGCAGGCTGGCGATCATGATTTTCATCGATGTTTCCATGGGATCCGATCCTTTCTTGACGGGTGGTGGGGGAACCTGGGTATCGACTTCTTCCGCCTTCTCTTCCTCGGGCGTCCGTTCGGAGGGCGCCTCGGCTTCCGCCGCCGCCTCTTGCGCCGGGGCCGGCTCGGGGTGAGCTACCTTCGCGGCGGTCTCCCGGAGTTCCTGGGCCTTGACTTCCTCGGGGGTGGTCGTTTTCGCCTCCGGCTTTGGTTCCGGCTTAGGCTCGGGCGGGGCGCTCAGGTCGAACTGCTTTAAGAGCAGCTTGCGCGTGGCCTCGGCGTTTTCGCCGGAGACAAAGGGGGGCGCGGAAACATCCGTTGCCCTGGGCATGGACGCAGGGACGAACATTTCGGCCGGTTGCCAGGCCGGAAACTTTCGGGCGAGCAGTTCCCGGACGGAGACCGGCTTCGGCGCGGGCTTGGGCTCAGGCTTCGGCGCGGGCGCGGCTGTGGGCTCAGGCTTTGGTGCGGGCGCGGCTGTGGGCGCGGGTTTTGCCGCGGGCTCGGGTTTGGCAGGAGGCTCGGGTTTTGCCGCGGGCTCAGGTTTTGCCGTGGGCTTAGGTTTGGTCGCCGTCTTGGGGGCGGAGGCTGCCTCTGCCTTGGGGGCCGGTTTCGGCTCCGATGGCGTGTTCAGGTCGAACTGCTTAAAGAGCAACTTTCGCCCGGCCTCGGCGTTTTCACCTGAGATAAAGGGGGGCGCCGCCGCGTCGGCCGGGCG
>JAABTE010000050.1 GCA_011390035.1 Desulfobacteraceae bacterium
GGAACGGCAAGCGGCTGCTGATCATCGGCGCGGGCGATTTCGGCGAGAAGATCTACCGGGAGATCCAGGACAACGCCCGGCTCAAGTACCAGGTGGTGGGCTTTGTGGACGACAGCCCCGAAAAGATCGGCCGCCAGATCCATGGCACGCCCATCCTCGGGCCCACATCGGCCCTGAGCCAAATCGCCGAGCGGCTGGGCGCCCAGGAGGCGCTGATCACCATCACCTCGGTTTCTTCCCAGCATATCCGGAGCATTGTGGCCGCCTGCGAGGACAGCGGCCTGATCTTCAAGACCCTGCCGGGCATGGGCGAGCTGATCGACGGCAAGGTGAGCCTGCGGGCCATCCGGGACGTGGCCTACCGGGATCTTCTGGGCCGGGAGGTGATCTGCCTGGAGGAAAAGCGGATCGGCTCCTATCTTGAAAGATCGGTGATAATGGTCACCGGCGCGGGGGGCTCCATCGGCAGCGAGCTGTGCCGGCAGATCTGCCGGTTCCGGCCCACCATGCTGGTGCTTTACGAGCAGGCGGAAAGCCCCCTGTACGACATCGAGATCGAGCTGAAGAAGAACTTTCCGGATGTCAAGATCGTGCCGCTGCTGGCGGACGTGCGCAACCGGCGCCACCTGGCCTTCGCCTTTGAAACCTACCGGCCCCGGGTGGTCTTCCACGCGGCCGCCTACAAGCATGTGCCCATGCTGGAGATGCATCCCTGGGAGGCGGTCACCAACAACATCATCGGCACCCGGAACATGGTGGAATTTTCAAACCGGCACGGCGTGGAGCGGTTTGTGCTGGTCTCCACGGACAAGGCGGTGCGGCCCTCAAACGTGATGGGGGCCAGCAAGCGGTGCGCCGAGCTGCTGGTGCAGGGACAGAATCTTTGCGGCGACCGCGCCACCCGCTATATCACGGTGCGCTTCGGCAACGTGGTGGGCAGCGTGGGCAGCGTGGTGCCCCTGTTCAAGCGGCAGATCGAAAGCGGCGGTCCGGTCACCGTCACCCATCCGGACGTGATCCGGTACTTCATGACCATTCCGGAGGCCTGTCAGCTCATCCTCCAGGCCGGGGCCATGGGGGAGGGCGGCGAGATCTACATCCTGGACATGGGGCGGCCCGTCCGGATACTGGACATGGCCAGGGACCTGATCGCCTTTTCCGGCTTCGAGCCGGACAAGGACATCAAGATCGAGTTCATCGGGCTGCGGCCCGGTGAAAAGCTCTACGAGGAGCTGATCACCGAGGGCGAGGACATCGTGCCCACCCATCATGAAAAGATTATGGTGCTGAAAGGCCAGTCCTGCAACCAGATGGCCCTGAACGGCGGCATCGACGCCCTCGAGCGCGTCGCCCAGCGCCAGGACCCGAAGGGCATCCGCACCAGGCTCCGGGAGATCGTGCCCGAATACACCCCAAAGGACATTCCGTCCATGCGATCTGAGGAGCGCAGGGGCGGCGGCCTGCACATTCCGCCGCCCGGGGCGGAGGCCGACGTCCGGAAGACGGGCGCGCCGTTTTGAAAATCCCTTGCGCCCCATCCCTCAACCCACGGCAAACGCGCCATGCGCGGGCCAACACGGAGGAATCATCGACCATGTCCTATGAAAACATCCAGTTTGCGGTGACAGACGGCATCGCCACCGTCACATTCAATCGCCCCAAAGCCCTCAACGCCCTGAACCACGCCCTGCTGGAAGAGCTGGCCCACGCCCTTGATCGCGTGGCCGGAGACGAGGAAATCCGGGCGCTGGTGCTCACGGGGGCCGGGGAAAAGGCCTTTGTGGCCGGCGCCGACATCTCGGAGCTGGCAAAGTGCGACGCCCTGTCCGGCAAGCGGTTCGCCGCCAAGGGGCAGGCCATCATCGGCCGGCTTCAGAGCCTGGCCATTCCGGTGATCGCGGCGGTCAACGGCTTTGCCCTAGGCGGGGGAAGCGAGATCGCCCTGGCCTGCGATTTTATTTATGCCTCGGAAAACGCCCGGTTCGGCCTGCCGGAGATCACCCTCGGGCTGATCCCCGGGTTCGGCGGCACCCAGCGCCTGCCCCGGGTGGTGGGGCCGGCCATGGCCCGGGAGCTGATCTACACCGGCCGGATGATCACAGCAGAGGAGGCGCTGCAGGCGGGAATGGTCAACAAGGTCTGCGCTCCGGACGCCCTGATGGAGACGGCGATGGAGACGGCCAGAACCATCGCCGCAAAGGGCAAGGTGGCCCTGCGGGCGGCCAAGGAGGCCATCAACGCGGGGCTGGACACCGACCTTGCCACGGGCTGCGGCATCGAGCGGGACGCCTTTGCCCTGTGCATGGCCAGCGAGGACGCCCGTGAGGGCACCACCGCCTTTCTGGAAAAGCGCAAGCCGGTGTTCAAGGGAAAGCTGGCCTGACACAGCGGAAAGCAGACGTAAAACGGAAAGCCGGACGGAATCGATGGGCCGCGGAACATGTCCGCGGCCTTTTCAATGGAACGCATTTTCTACAAGCTCGGAGTTGAAGCAGGGGTTTTTACGCGCACATGATTTACAACATCGAATACGAAACAATGCCCAGAGAGGCCCTGGAGGCCATCCAGTTGCGCCGGCTGCGTGCGACCCTCGAACGGGCCTGCGCCATGGTGCCCTTTTACCGCAAGCGCTTCGACGCCGCGGGCATCGCGCCGGCCGATATCAAGTGCCTGGCGGATCTGGCCCGGGTGCCCTTCACCACAAAGCAGGATCTGCGGGACAACTATCCTTTCGGGATGTTCGCCGTGCCAATGGACAACGTGGTGCGGATACACGCATCCTCCGGCACAACCGGCCAGCCCACGGTGGTGGGCTACACCGCCCGGGACGTGAGTACCTGGGCGGAGCTGATGGCCCGCTCCCTCACCGCCGGCGGGGCCGGCCGGGGGGATATCATTCACAACGCCTATGGCTACGGGCTGTTCACCGGCGGCCTGGGGGTCCATTACGGGGCCGAGCGGCTGGGGGCCTCGGTGATCCCCGTTTCCGGGGGCAACACCAAGCGCCAGGTGGTGATCATGCGGGACTTCGGCCCCACGATCATCACCGCCACGCCCTCCTACACCCTCAAGCTGGCCGAGGTGGCACGGGACATGGGGGTGGACATGGGCCGGCTCCGGCTCAAGTTCGGCATCTTCGGCGCCGAGCCCTGGTCTGAAAAGATGCGCGGAGAGATCCAGCGGCAGCTCAACATCATCGCCGTGGATATCTACGGCCTGAGCGAGGTCATGGGCCCCGGCGTGGCCGTGGAATGCCACGAGGCCCAAAACGGCCTGCACGTCTTCGAGGACCATTTCATCCCCGAGGTCATCGACCCGGAAACCGGCGCCGCGCTGCCCCCCGGCGCCAGCGGCGAGCTGGTCTTCACCAGCCTCACCAAGGAGGCCTTTCCGGTGATCCGCTACCGCACGCGGGACATCACCACCCTCAATCCCGAGCCCTGCCGCTGCGGCCGCACCCTGACCCGCATGGCCAAGGTGTCGGGCCGCACCGACGACATGCTGATCATCCGGGGGGTCAACGTCTTTCCGTCCCAGATCGAAAGCGTGCTCATGGAGATGGAAGGGGTCACCCCCCACTACCAGCTCGTGGTGGACCGGGTGGACAACATGGATATCCTGACGGTGAAGGTGGAGGTGGGCGATGCGGTCTTTTCCGACCAGGTGCGCCGGCTCCAGGAGCTGGAGCGGGCCCTGTCCCACAGCATCAAGGAGTATCTGGGCGTGACGGCGCGGGTGCGGCTGGTGGAGCCCCGGGGCCTGGCACGCAGCGAGGGCAAGGCCGTGCGGGTGATCGACAATCGCCGGATATCCTGACACGATCGGCGAGCCTTTGCCGAGAGAGGAGAAGCGTCATGAAGGTGGAGCAGATTTCCGTGTTCCTGGAAAACGAGGCGGGGCGGCTGGCCGAGGTGACCGGGTGTCTTGCCGCCGCGGGCGTCAATATTCGGGCGCTGGCCCTGGCGGACACCACCGATTTCGGGGTGCTGCGGCTCATCGTCAACGACAGGGATCTGGCCCTGGGCGCGCTGAGGGAGAGGGGCTTTGTGGTGCGCCGCACGGAGGTGCTGGCCGTGGAGGTGCCGGATCGGCCCGGCGGCCTGCATCAGATCCTCCGGGTGCTGGACGCCGAGGGCATCAATGTGGAGTACATGTACGCCTTTGTCCGCCAGAGCGGCGATCGGGCGGTGATGATTTTCCGCTTCGAATCGGTGGATCGGGCCATGGCCCTGTTGTCGGAAAACGGGGTTACGGTGGTGGCACCGGAAAAAATCTACGGACTATGAGACGGGCGCGGCCACTTTTTTCCCGAATTCATTCTAAGTGTTTGACAGGCAGGTCCGATCTGGTTTATATTTCGACGGTCAGATATTAACCCCGAACGACGCCATGGTGAAGCCGAAAAACGTCATCCAAATCGTATGGGGCCTTCTTCTGATGGCGGCGGGGATCGGGGTGTTCCTCGTGTTGCCTGGAAAGATGGCCCAACTCGCGGAAGCGGGCAGGACCGATTTTTATATTCTGTTCACGCGCCTCTGTTTCTACCTGATCGCCATCCTGCTCGTCGGCGGCGGCGCTGGCAAGATCATCCGCCATCTGGCCGCCAAGCCGGAGGATGATGCGCCCAACCCTCACCAGCCGTTGGAGTGAGTCGGTACAAAATATGTTGAGACCTTCCGATACGACATCCAAGAGCAAGGCGCCCAAGCTGCGTCCGGTGCAGGCCGAGGAAAAGCCGGACGCCGCCGCCCAGGGCGCCAACAAGGCGGGCGTTACGCACCTGAAGGTGACGGAAGGCGTTGGCCGTCAGCCGCGTCCGGAGATGCAGTTCAAGATCCGCCTTCAGAAGATCGCCAGCAAGGTCTATTCCGCAAAGAATCAGAACGAGATCCTGATCAGCCTCATCGCCGAGGTCCTCGACCTGTTCGAGGCCGAGCGCGTGACCATCTATATTCTAGACGGCGAGCGGCGCGAGCTTGTCTCCAGGTACAAGACCGGCAGCGAGGTCAAGGAGATCCGGATCAAGGTGAGCACCGAGAGCATCGCCGGATACGCCGCGCACAAGCAGCGGGCCATCAGCGTGGCCAACGTCTATGACGATAAGGAGCTGGCCGCCATCGACCCGGATCTGAAGTTCGACAAGTCCTGGGATAAGAAGAGCGGCTACAACACCCGGCAGATGCTGGCCGTGCCCATCTTTTTCCAGCGGTACCTGATGGGCGCCATCCAGCTCATCAACCGCCGGGACGGCAGCTCCTTTTCCAAGCTGGACGAGAAGGCGGCCATGGAGCTGGCCAAGATCGTGGGCATCGGCCTGCACAACCTGAAAAAGACCCAGCGCCAGTCCAACAACCGCTACACCTATCTGCTGACCAAGCACCTCATCTCTCCCAAAGACCTGAAAAAGGCCCAGGACGAGGCCACCCGAATGCGCGAGAGCGTGGAGAACGTGCTGATCAACCAGTTCAGCGTTCCCAAAAAAGACGTGGTGGAGTCCCTGGGCAAGTATTACGGCACGCCCACGGTGATGTATGAGGAGGATACGCCCATTCCCGTCGACTTGATGAAGGGCCTGAAGGTTCCCTTCATGCGCACCAACCTGTGGGTGCCCCTGCGAACGGAGAAGGACAAGGTGGTGGTGGCCATCGATGATCCGCAGAACTTCCAGAAGATCGGCGGCATCAAGTCGGTCTTCCCCAACAGCCCGGTGGAGTTCCTGGCGGCGCTCAAAGAGGACATTCTAGATTACATCACCTTGTTCACCGAGGGCAAGAAACAGAAAAAGGAGCCCACGGACTTCGACATCGACGCCATCTCAGACGAGCTGGCAAAGGGCGTGGAGGGCGATTCCACAGAGGAGGAAGAAGAGGATCTTGTCAGCGAGGAGAGTTCCGCGGTGGTGAAGCTGGTCAACAAGATCATCATAGACTCGTACAACAAGAATGTTTCGGATATCCACATCGAGCCCCAGCCCGGCAGGGAGGACGTGAAGGTGCGCACCCGGATCGACGGCGCGTGCCAGTGGTACCCCATGGCGATTCCCTACAGCTACCGAAACGCCATCGCCTCCCGAATCAAGATCATGTCGGGCCTTGACATCGCCGAACGGCGCAAGCCCCAGGACGGCAAGATCCCCTTTAAGAAATTCGGCGGCCTGAACATCGAGCTTCGCGTGGCCACCATCCCCACCCAGGGCGGCCTTGAGGACATCGTCATGCGGATCCTGGCCGCCGGCGAGCCCATCCCCTTTGAAAACCTGGGCTTTTCCGATTACGTCAAGACCAATTTTCTTGACATCATCCAGCAGCCCTACGGCATCATCTTCGTGTGCGGGCCCACCGGTTCCGGTAAAACCACCACCCTGCACTCGGCCCTGAAGGTGATCAACACGGTGGAGCGCAAGATCTGGACGGCCGAGGACCCGGTGGAAATCACACAGAAGGGCCTGCGCCAGGTGCAGATGCATCCGCGCATCGGGCTCAACTTCGCAGCGGCCATGCGCGCCTTTCTCCGCGCCGACCCGGACGTGATCATGGTGGGTGAAATGCGGGACAAGGAGACCACCTCCATCGGCATCGAGGCCTCCCTCACCGGCCACCTGGTCTTTTCCACCCTGCACACCAACTCCGCCCCGGAGAGCATCACCCGTCTGCTCGACATGGGCATGGACCCTTTCAACTTTGCCGACGCTCTGCTGGGCATTCTGGCCCAGCGGCTGGTGCGGACCCTCTGCAAGGACTGCAAGGAGCCCTACAAGCCTTCCCAGGAAGAGTACGAGACGCTCATCCGGGAGTACGGCGGCGAGCAGATCTATGAGGAGAAACTGGGCATCAAGCGTGAGGACATGACCCTCCACCGCCCGGTGGGCTGCCCCAAGTGCAGCAACACCGGCTACCGGGGCCGGATGGGCATCCACGAGCTGCTGGTGGGCAGCGACGAGGTCAAGCGGCTGGTGCAGACTCAGGCGCGGGTGAAGGAAATCCAGAACCAGTGCATCAAAGAGGGCATGCGCACCCTGAAACAGGACGGCGTGGCAAAGGTGATCAAGGGCACCACCGACCTGGTGCAGGTCAAGAAGGTTTGTATCGGATAGGCCAGGCCCTGTTTACAGGTCCTGTTTAAACCGTGCGGGCTGTTTGCGGCTGTTGGCGCGAGACGCGGCCCTGGCCATTGAGCGTGGCGCTGTTCGGGTTGCCGCCACGGGCGGCCCTGCGGAATTTTTCCAACTGTTCCCGGAAGTAGGCGGCGTCCTCGCCCCTTTCCTCCGCCCGTTGAAGGGCCCTTTCCCCCGCCTCGGCGGCCGCTTCATGCATCCCATTTACAAAGTAGCTTTCCGCCAGCGTGTCCAGCACATGGGGGGCCGGGTCCAGCTCCGCGGCCCGGCGGGCCAGGGCCAGGGCCCGCTCCGGGTTTCGGAGCGCCGCGGCGTCGCTGGTGGCGTACAGCCAGGCCAGGTTGTTCAGGGCGGTGGCCTCATCGGGATTCAGGGCGATGGCCCGCTCGTAGGCCCCCGCGGCTCCCGCCAGATTTTGCCGGTGGTATAAAAGGTCCCCCAGCATCCGGTGGAGCTGGGCGTTTCCCTGGTCCTTTTCGATCTCGTGGACCAGTATCCGCTCGAACAGGTGGGTGTTGAGTCTGCGTCCCGTCTCCCCGAAGTTGAGATGATATCCCACCCCCGCCATCATCAGGATGGCCACAGAGTAAAGCAGGACGCTCACCCGCACCTTCCGGTCATGGCGATGTATCCAGGACCGGTCCGTCTCGCATTTGATCAGGTAATCGATCCGCTCGGAGATGCTGTAGTGGTGCCAGTTGGGCTTTTCCGGCGGCTGGCCGCTGGTCTGGGTGATCTTTTCGAAGGTGGTGATAAGGGGCCGGGCCGAGGCGAAGAGCTGATAGACGAAGATGTCGGCCTGGCGCTCGAAATTGCGCATGAAATAGCCGAAGATGAAGCGGAAATAGATCAGAAACACGCCGATGATAAAGACGCTCAACAGAACGGAGATGACAGTGGCCTGGTCCATCCCCGGCGGCATCAGCGGTCGGTAGAAGGGCTCAAGGTAGATAAAGCCGTACAGGATCAGATCGAAGGTGGCATAGGAGATGAGCATGTAGCCCACGAAGAAGAACAGGTAGAAGATCAAATGCCTGCGCTTGACGTGGCCGATCTCGTGGGCGATCACCGCGTCCACCTCCTCGGGGCTTAGCACCGACAGGAGCGCGTCCGTCACCAGGATGTAGCGGAACCTTCTGACCAGCCCCATCACGCCGGCGGTGATCATCCGGCCGCCGAAGATGGGCCAGTAAAGTATATCGGCGTATTCCATCCCGGCCCGTCGGCACAGGGCCTCGATGCGGAATCGCTCGTATCCCGGCGGCATGGGCTTGCAGCGCCAGATCTTCTGGATCAAAAGGGGCCCCGCCAGGGCAACGATCAGCAGAAACAGCAGTATGAAGAGGGCCTCTCCCTCGGTGGTGGAAAGGAACCGGTGGGCCGGCTCGAAGGGCAGAATCCGGATAAGGTCCGAGATGAGGGACAGCAGCACCCAGGGCAGAATCACCGGGATGGCGAAGGAGATGTTGGACCCCACATAAGAGCGGCGCGAGACGGTGATGGTGTAAAGCGCCCGATAGAGCGGATAGGCCAGGGCCCAGATGATGGCCAGATACCCGAGAAAGACGGACAGGAAAATGAGCGCCGTCAGGGTCGGCAGGGCCGCAAAGGGCCAAATGCCGGTGAACAGCGACGGCAGGTCCAGAAAATAGATGTCCACCGCGAACAGGCCGATGGCCAGGATGGACAGGCGGTTGAGCAGGGCCGTGAACTGGTGGTCCAGCCGGGCAAAGGGCAGGCGGAAGAGCTGTTTTTCAAGGCGGGCGAAGCGGCTTTTCACCACAAGGGCGAACAGCAGCGTAAGCGAGCAGAAGGACAGCAGGGCGCCGAGGGCGTGGATCTGCCCCTCGGCGGCCGGCTGATAGGTGGTGTATATAAGCAGAACGACGATGAAATAGATGAAATTGCCGAACATGGGCCGTCAGTCCGCTTCTGGTTCCGACGCCGCCGATCCGTTATTTCTCGCCGCGCTGTTTACCGCGGGACCGTCCCTGTAATATCGTTCCCTCTCGCTGTAGATGCACCCGCAGTACTGCTGGCGGTACAGGCCCATCCGCCGGGACTCGGCCACGCCGCGGTCCCAGCCGGCCCGGAAGTCGGCGTAATGGAAGGGCACTCCGGTTGCCTTGCTTACCGACTCGCCGATCTCGCGAATGTCGTCGTGTTTTTGAAAGCGGCTGTAGAGCAGGGTGGTGGAAAAGGCGTCGAACCGCCCCCGCCGGGCCACCAGGGCGGCCGAGCGCAGCCGGTCGTGGTAGCATGGCAGGCACCGGTGGCTTTCCCGGAAGGCGGCCCGCCGCAGAAAGCCGGTCAGATCGAAGCCCCGCTCATAGATGACCCGCAGGCCGATGGCCTCCGCGTATCCCTCGAGGGTCTCCCGCCGCCGTAGGCATTCGGTGTAAGGATGGATGTTGTGGGGATAAAAATAGCCCATCAGCTCCACGCCCTCCGCCCGCAGGGTCTCCACCGGATAGATGGCGCAGGGGGCGCAGCAGATGTGCAGCAGGAGCCGGCTCAAGCCCGCTCCCCGAAGATGGCCGTTCCGATGCGCACAAGGGTGGCGCCCTCCTCGATGGCCGCCTCGAAATCGCCGGTCATGCCCATGGATAGCTCCTTCATGCGAACGCCGGGGAGCCGCTCCCTGTCCAGCTCGTCCCGAAGGCGGCGCAGCTCGGCGAAAAAGGGGCGCGCCCTTTCGGGATCATCGAAAAAGGGCGGCATGGTCATCAGCCCCGCAACGGACAGATGGCCCAGCCTTCCCATGGCGGTGGCAAGCTCACGAAGGCCGGACGGGGCCACGCCAGACTTGGTTCCCTCTCCGGATATGTTGACCTGGATCAGCGCGGGCAGCGTCTTTCCCTGCTTTTCCGCTTCCCTGTTCAGGGCGGCGGCCAGCTTCAGGCGGTCCACCGAGTGGATCAGGGAAAAGATCCGGGCCGCGTATCTGGCCTTGTTGGTTTGCAGATGGCCGATGAAATGCCACTGGGCGCCCGCATGCCTTTCCCCCAGTGCCTCATGCTTGTCCAGCGCCTCCTGGATGTAGTTTTCCCCAAGAATCTCGATCCCGGCCGCGATGGCGTCGGCCACTTTCGGCGCCGCCACGGTCTTTGAAACCGCCACCAGCTTCACCTCGGACGGCTCCCGGCCGGCCCTTCGGGCCGCGGCCGCCATCCGTTCCCGAATCCGGGCGATGCGCTCGGCGATCATGAGGGGTTCTCCCGTTCGTTTCCCCGGCCGTTTTCTGTTCCGTTTTCTGTTTTGTTTTCTGTTTTGTTCTCAGGGCCGTTTCCGTGGCGGATGCCGCCGCCCATGTCAAGGCCCACCGCCTTTTCACGGATCAGCGCCTCAATGACCTCGCACACGGGCAGCCCCACAACATTGGTGTAAGAGCCGTTGATGGAGCGCACCAGAAAGGTTCCCAGCCCCTGGATGGCGTAGGCCCCCGCCTTGTCGAAGGGCTCGCTGGTGTGGATGTACCACTCGATCTCCTCGGCGCTCAGGGCCTTGAACCGCACCTCGGTGGCCACGGCGTCCAGAATCAGCCGATCCCGATTTTGATGGCGGATGCAAAAGCCGGTGTAAACCAGGTGGGTGGCCCCGCCGAGGCGGGTGAGCATCCGGCGGGCCTCGTCCCGGCCGCTGGGTTTTCCCATCATCTGGCCGTCGATGATCACGATGGTGTCGGCCCCGATCACCCAACTGTCCGGATACCGATGGGCCACGTCCAGCGCTTTCAGACGCGCCAGCTCCCGCACATGGGCCGCGGGCGTGGTGAAGGGGACCGATTTTTCATTGATCCTGCTGGGGATGACGGCAAAATCCAGGCCGGCCTGGCTCAACAGGTACTGGCGCCGGGGAGATTTAGAGGCCAGAATCAGGTATGGCGTGGGCGAATGTTCATGTTCCATTTGAAATTTATATCAGATCCGAGCCGGTTTGACAAGATTCGGCGGGCGGGGGCGCCGGCCGCCCATCAGCCGATTTCGAGAATTCGCCTGGCCACCGAGTCGAATGCCGTTGTCACGGCCGCGTCCGCATGGACCTTATGGAAGGGTTGGCCCGCGTCCGAGGCGGTCACCATGCGGGGGTCAAAGGGGATCTTTCCGAGGAACGTCAGATCGAACGCCTCGGCGGTGCGCTGGCCGCCGCCGCTGCCGAACAGGTCCACAGACTCGCCGCAGTGGGGGCAGGAAAAGCCGCTCATGTTTTCCACGATGCCGATGATGCCCATGTTCACGCGCTTGCAGAAGTTGATCGACTTGCGCACGTCGGCCAGGGCCACCTCCTGGGGGGTGGTGACGATCACCGCCCGGGCGTCTTTTATAATCTGGGCCACGGAGAGCGGCTCGTCGCCGGTGCCCGGCGGGGCGTCGATGATCAGGTAATCCAGCGGCCCCCACTGCACGTCGCCCACGAACTGGCGGATTACAGAGTGCTTGATGGGGCCGCGCCAGATGATGGCGTCGTCCCGGTTTCGGCTCAACGACTCGATGGAGACCGCGGCAAGGTTCTCCGAGAATTGCTTGGGGATGAGCTTCTGATCCGGGGTCACGTCCAGCAGGCCGGCAAGGCCCATCATGTGGGGCACGTCCGGGCCGTGAACGTCCACGTCCATGATGCCCACCTTGTAGCCTTTTCCGGCCAGGGCCATGGCGAGGTTCACAGACACGCTGGTCTTTCCCACGCCGCCCTTGCCGCTCATGACCAGCAGCTTATGCCGGATATTGGCAAGCGCCGAGGCGATGGCGCCGTCAACCTCCTCCTGGGTTCTTTTCAGGCCGGCGTCGCATCCGGCCGATTGGCGACTATCCATTGCTGATTATCGCTCCTTTGATTTGGCTGATTTGGCTGGTTTGGCTGCCCGGGGCGGCGGGGTGGCCCGATCGTCCGTCGGATCGAAAACGCGGGTGAATTCCCCGTCGCCGCATGCGG